>JADZFK010000142.1 GCA_020849945.1 Pirellulales bacterium
AGCAGCAGGTTGATCAGGCTGTTCTTAAGGGTTGGCGCACCGTGCTCGATCGTTTGCGCGGCATAAACAGGATTGATGGCTAGCGAAACCAACGGCCACAACCGGCGGACAATGAAGTACCCACAACCCACCGCCAATACGGCAAACAGCACGAAGCGAATTGCAACCGAGAAACCGCCGGGAACCACCCAGTGCTCGACAACCACCGCCATCGCGAGAAACAGCAGCACGGCCACGGCCAACTCGACGAGGGCGGTCGCCAGATCGACGAGCTTCACCATCCGCCGGGTGCCCTCGATCTTCTCGGCGATGTAATCGTGATAGCGCACCACCTTCGCACCGGCAGGCGGGCGAGTGGCAGGTTGCGGTGCGGCTTGGTCGGTAGACATGAATCGAAAAACCGGCGTAACGTGTGCTGGATGCCGAAGGCCATCTCTCGAATCGGCAACCTAGTCCGCATTTCTCACAATCAAAACCACGGAGGCACGGTGCCACGGAGAAGAATTGGTCATTGCAAATGGGTCATTTGAAATTTGATCATTTCTGAAATGGTCCATGACAAATGACAAATTTTCAATGACCAATTCTTCTTCTCCGTGACCTCGGTGTGCTCCGTGGTGAGAAATCCGGGCTAGCTGCAATAAGTCTTTCCTATTATACGGGGTAACCCTTGATTGAGACGGGGGCCACGGCAACTCAGTTCCCGAGCTTGCCCAGATCGGGCGATTTTGCCGATTATACCGCCCTTCGTACCGCGATTGCGTCTGGTGGGCGGATCGGACATCATTGCACCGGCCCCCAGCACATTCTGCCACCCCCTGCCATGCTTAGTCCAAGTACCTTTCGTAATCTGGTGAGCGGCCGACGTCGCGGCATCGTGGCCACTCTGCTCCGTGGCCTTCTGCGCGGGGCGGAGGAACCTTATCGCTGGGCCGTTTCGTACCGCAACCGGCGGTTCGACCGCGGGCATGCAACCGTGCATCGCGTGGGGGTGCCGGTAATCAGCGTCGGAAACCTCACCCTGGGCGGCACCGGCAAGACACCGATGGTCCGCTGGTTGGCCAGCCATCTCGCTGGGCATGGGCTTCGCATTGCGCTCGTGAGTCGCGGTTATGGGGCGGCCGACGGTTCCCTCAACGACGAGGCCCGCGAACTAGCGCTCGATCTGCCCGACGTTCCCCACGCGCAGAACCGCGACCGCGTATTGGCCGCCCGGCAGGTGATCGAACAACACGCGCCCGAGGTCATTGTGCTGGACGACGGGTTCCAGCACCGCCGTTTGGGGCGCGATCTGGATATCGTTCTACTCGATGCGCTCGAACCGTTTGGTTTTGAGCACGTTTTTCCGCGCGGCACACTGCGCGAACCGCTGGCCGGTTTAGCGCGCGCGGCAGTCGTTTGCCTGAGCCGGGCCGACGTCCTGCCTGCCGCCGAGCGAGAGGTGATCCGCCACCGCGTGGCCCAACTGGCACCCCGCGCGCTGTGGTGCGAACTCGCGCACGCGCCAAGCCGACTGATCAATTCGTCGGGCGCAACGCGTTCGCTGGCCGAACTGGCGGGGCGGCGAGTTGCGGCATTCTGCGCGATCGGCAATCCAGCGGGGTTCCGCCATACGCTGGCCAACACCGGGGCCGAGATCGTCGCCTGGAACGAATTTCCCGATCATCACACGTTTTCTTCCGACGAGCTTGCGGCGATCGGAAACATGGCTGCCGCATCGCGCGCCGAGGTGATCCTTTGCACACAAAAGGACTTGGTGAAAGCCTCGAAGCCCGACCTACAGGCCATCCCCCTTTGGGCCGTGGCGATCGAGATGCAATTCTTGGCAGGCAGAGAAGCGTTGACTTCAAGCTTGGCCGAGAGTTTGTCAGGTCGAGCTGCGAGGGATGAGGGATGAAAAGTGCAACCATTCAGAATGAGCGTCAGCCCTCACCTCTGGCCCTCGGCCCCCCTCAACCCTCGACCGGCCCTCGACCGGTCTTCAACCCTTCCCGCTACCCGGTTTGGACGACGATTGCATTCTCAAGATGCTCGTGCTCCAAAACGCCCATCGCGGCGTGTTGGGCAAGTTGCTTGGTGTAGAAGGTACTGCATTCGCCTTCCAGAAGAACCGAGTCGGTCTCAACGCGTACCCGCAGATTGCGGACGCGACCCAGGAGCCTTGTTTGAATGCGCTGGTGGATGAGCCCTTCTAGCTCGCTGGGCGAAGGTCCACTTCGACGTTCGTCAACTTCGCAACCCGCGGTGGGGTCGGCGATCTTCAACGACACCACCTCGTCCGTCAGTTGCACGACAACGAGATCGTGCTTTGCGGCTGCAAGGCGCGTTGCACCGAATGAGACCGATCGTGTTTGGCCGGCACGTTGCATGGGCTTACGTCCTCGGCGACAATCAAGCAGCGAACTCAATCGCAAATCGCCTGCCCCAAACCGATACCGTGCATCCCGCGACAAACAACCGTTCGTCGCATCCCATCGCTCTGCTAAGAAGCCTCAGATAAGTCGTATTGCTTGGTGTTCTCGGATGAGCGATGTCTGTGGCATCTGGCAATCTACGCCTGTCGAAGATGCCCTGTCAACTGGAGTTTGACCGATCCTTACCGACTAATTTCTGCCCCAGCCGGTTTCGCGGGGCCAGCCGGGGCCGTCACTCTTCCAGGTGAAACAGTTTTCCAATCGAGTGGACTTGAGGGTAGATCCCGCGAACCGAGCGGGACAAGGAATTCCTGACTCCGTATCCTTTTTCAAGAAATGTGCCGCTCGGCTCGCGGCACCTACATTTTTGCCCAAAGTGACATACTGATTATCCCTGCGTCACACTTCCCGCAGATTCAATCTGGCGAAACTGCGCAGGAGGCGTACCCCCATTCGGAACCCAGTGGGGTTGTCCGAGAATCGAGAGTCGAGCATTTTCTTAAGCCGTCGGCGGACGATTGGAAGTGCTAGCAGTGGGTTGGCCTCGTGTTCGTGTGCATCAGTGTAACCGTGGCCGCGATGTGCGGTTTGATCGCGTCAAGAATCGGCTCGTAGAACCAATAGAAACTGAAAGAGCGAAGGCTCCTTCGCGGCGCGATTCGACATCAGAAAAGGCGGTCCGCAACCGCGAGTCCGCCTTCATCTGGGAACGGCACCGTGGCGATTTCTGGTGTTCCTCCAGAGCACGATGCGAGCCTCTTGGTGAAGGTGCGATTGTTGATTTTTTCGATCCATCTGTATTGTGTGTCGAGTTCAGGACTCATTGAGTCGATAAAGGTGCGGTAAGAAAACATACGAACCTTGCGTTCATCGAGGTTGCGACGCGCGAAAAATAAATGGGTGTCGCCGAGTCGGAAATGCCGGATTCACCTTGACATGCCC
>JADZFK010000143.1 GCA_020849945.1 Pirellulales bacterium
CATCGCAAGGGTGAGGATCAGGGAACGGGTAATTCGGAATTTCATTTGGGTTTCCCCCTACCGTGCAATCGCGGTGGAAGTAAACGGGGCGGTGGCGCAACATGCGGCCCCACCGGCTAATAGCCGTGTGGGTATGTATCGGAGTTGCCGGTCGGATCAGTTGAGTAAGATCGGTAAAGAGTAGGGGGAATTCGGATTATTCCGATTGTTCCGGCCGATCGCGCTAGCACTGCCAGCGCAAGAAGGCGTACCAAGTACGCAAATCCCAAGCCGATGGCTTGCCATCGGCCGCCGCCGACAAGTCGGCGGCTTGGGGCGTCGGCTGCCGCCACCGGCAAGAAACCACAGCGTAAGAAACCACGGCGCAAAAAAAAGCTCCCACAGGTGGGGCAGGAACCTGTGGAAGCCGTGGAGTCGAGGCATATTAGCCCCGATGTGTCCCATATTACCTGAAACTTGCATGGAGGCAAAGATATTTTTCAGAAACTTCCCGGAAATTTTCGGGAAATAACGAAAAACAGGGGGTTTCGAGGGTCTAGAAAGCACCCCACCACACCAGTTGCAATCTCGGCACAGCGCATACCACCTTCCCAGTGCCGTCAATCGGGCTGCGATACCGTACGCCCGGGGATTCTGCATTCACGTTCCCGTTGCCTTTGTCCTTACGTTTCAGGCCGCCTATACTTGCTATCGTGGTTCGAGATTTCCCTCGCCATCACGCCTTCGATTCGGTCCGATCGCTGAAGTGGTATTGGCGGGCTGGCCGCCAGTTTCAATTTACGAGGTTACCCATGGGTTTCCAGTTGCTTTCAAACTTGAAGCGAGAACCGTGGCGCGCGGGTATTCGACTTGCGGCCGGTGGGGCCGTTTTGGTTGCGATGGCCTTCGGCGCGGTCGGCGCAGGTTCGACGGTTCTCGGGCAGATGGCTGTGCCGACACGGCGTCCGGAGCAAGACGCGACAACCACCCGTAAATCGGCCGCGTCTTCCGCTTCGTCCTCCAAAGATACCCGCAAGGAAGCAGACGGGTCGCAGCCAAGTTCGCAGGTTGCGAAGGAGAAGCCGCCGTTAGATCCGAAGGCTGGCCGCGATTGGGTCCGGCTCGAAAAAGACCCTCGTGGCGAAGTCATCGGCATGCAGACCGCCGTCGTCCGCTATGGCCAGGCCCAACCCGCGGCCACGAAAGCCGCTGGCGTGCAGGTGGACCTGATTGGTGCCGTGCATATCGGCGACCAGGCCTACTACAAGAAGCTCAATCAGTTGTTCGAACAGTACGATGTCTTGCTGTACGAACTGGTCGCTCCCGAGGGAACCGTGGTGGAAAAAGGCCGCGGCACCTCGAACGCGAACCCGGTCGGCGCGATGCAGAACCTGGCCAAAAACGTGTTGGAGCTAGACCATCAACTTACAGAGATCGACTACACGAAGCCGAACTTCGTGCATGCCGATATGTCGCCCGAGGATTTCATGAAGGCGATGAAGGACCGGAACGAATCGTTTTTGCAGATGTACTTTCGCCTCGTGGGCCACGCGATGGCCCAGCAAAGCGAACTCGCCGGAAAGGGCGGTTCCCCCGATCTCGATATCCTCTCCGCCTTGTTCGCCAGCGATCGCCCACGGCGGCTCAAGATCGTCTTCGCCGGGCAGCTTTCTGAAATGGAAAGCATGATGGTCAGCTTCGGCGGCGAGAACGGCTCCGTCATCATTACCGATCGCAACAAGAAAGCGCTTGAAGTTCTCAAGAAGCAAATCGAATCGGGAAAGAAAAAGATCGGCATCTTCTACGGGGCGGGCCACCTCAACGACATGGACCAACGCCTCCGCAACGAGTTCCACCTCCGCCCGGAATCCATCTCCTGGCTGACCGCGTGGGACCTGCGGCCCCGGTGAATCAATGTGGGTGCAGGTAGGGCGAGGCATTTAGCTACTAGCGCTGCGGTAGTTGGCCAGTGCGCGTTGGAAGACCCAGCGGCTGGCGCGTAGGCTGGCGGCGGTGGCGGCCAGTGCGAACAGGGCGAGGTAGGCGTACTCGCGCGTCAGGGGCTTGGCGAGCATCCGCGCGGGGACGTTCACGACGATCAAAATCGGCACGATGAACGTGAAGCCCCAGCGAAGCAAGCCGCCGATCCGTCCGCTGTAAATCTCCATGGGGTAACGCGAAAACGTGGTGATGTAGAACCAGAAATCGTAGATCGAACTGTTTCGCCCCAGCCACACGCTCAGCGCGGCGAGGACGATCGTTAGGCTGTACAGAATGGCGATGCCAGCCGCCACGTACACCGGATACAGCAGCACTTGCCACACGGTGAGCGTAAACCCTTCGACGCGAGGCAGCGCGTAACCCATGAGCGCGATGGCCACGACCAGATTAGCGAGCGACGCCCATTCGACTTTTCGTAGCGATACGAGGAACTGCGTGTCGATCGGTTTCAGCAGGGCGAAATCGAGCCCGCCCGTGCGGATCAAGTCGCTGAACTCGTCGGCATTCGTCATGAAGAACATCTGCACGACGCTGTTGATGAACATGCTCGTGGCGATGAACACAAAGAACTGAAACTTATCCCAGGCCGCCCCGTCGCTTGTGCCGCCGCCGATCTGAGCCGTGTAATGGAAGATGAGCAGGTAGAACCCCACGTTCATCATCACCCAGCAAAACGAGGAGATCGACTCGATGATGAAGTTGGCGGGAAACAGCATATCGCGCACCAAGCTATTGCGCGCGAAGGTAAGGAAGACGCGAAAATAAGAAGGGCGGTGGATGGCGCGATTTCGGATTTCCGATTGCGGATTGCGGATTGCGTTTTGCATGAGTCTTTAGCTCCCCGGCGGTCATTGCATTGTCACCTTAACAGTAACTCGCGGTGCTTCCTCAAGACAACGTTGGGCTTCCCACAATCCTTCGCATCACAATAATCCGCAATCCGCAATCCACAATCCGCAATCGCTACCCCCCAAATCCGCTGTAGCGTTTCACGCCGCGTTGGTAGGCCACTCGACTCGTCGCCATGAAAAACAGTACCCAGGCGGCTTGAATGCACAGCCCCATCCACAGCTCGCGGCCTTCGATCTTCTGCAAAAACACGGCCGACGGAAAGTACGCCAGGTACTGAAGCGGTACGAGTTGCACGATCTTATTCCACGGGGCGGGCAGCATGTCGAGCGGGAACATGTGGCCGGAGAAAAAGAAATTGAACAGCATGTACACGAACAACAGCGAGCTGACTTCCAGGAACCAAAAACCGATCATGCCGAGGGTGGCTTCCAAAAAGAACCCGAGCAAGAAGGAAAAGAGGAGCGAAACGACGAAGGCCAGCAACACATCGGCCGGCGGCCAGCCGGGGAAGTACCCGCGGCACAGCGTGAACACAATCGCAAAAGGCACAAGGGCAATCAGGTAGTACACGATTTTGTGGGCCATCCGCATCAGCAGCAGGAAGCCGAGCAGATCGACGGGCTGAATCAGGTACTTCTTGATTTCGCCGTTGCGAATCTGCAGGGCGATGCCGCCCGCCAGGCCGGGCATGCTGGAGAACGCGCGGCTGATCGTCGTGAGCAGGTAGTAGGCGACGAAATCGTGGTAGCTGTACCCGGCGATTGCCCGCGCGCCGCTTCCCCCCGCCGCCTGCATGCCGGTAAAGACGGCCCCCCACAAAAATATTTGGGTCACGATCGGCAGGAACCGCATCAGGGTGCCTAGCCAAAAATCACCCCGGTACACCAGCCGCTCTTCGATGCAGATGCGAAGGATCGTCCACCAGGTAAGTACGCGAGCGAGCATGGAGTTGCGAGTTGCGAGTTGCGAGTGGGGAGTGGGGAGTGGGGAGTGGGGGCGTTCTTTGTTTAGCCGCGACGCGAAGCGGAGCGCGAACCGTTAACCCGCGAAGCGGAGCGTGGGCACCCGCTACCGCCGCCGCCAACGCCTTACGAGAACCCAACAACCGCCCACCAACATACCAGCCCCCGCCGGTTCCGGCACAGCCCCACTGGCAAAACCCATGCCGCTGCCCGCCAGATTGCCGAACCGCTCGCGCCAGGCGGTGAAGTCGGCCGAATTGACAATGCCGAGAGAGGCCACTTCGTTCGCGAGCGGTCCACCGTGTCGCCACAGCGCGTAGTCGGCCGCATCAACCGCGCCGTTGTTGTTATAGTCGCCGGGCACACCGGGCGGCGTTGTAAGTTCCCAGCCGATATCGCGCATGGCAGCCGCATCGAGCGTGGTGAAGAACTTGCGCGTGCCGTTCAGAATGTCAGGGTCCATCGCGGCTTCTTGAGAAGTCGCACTGCCGTACACCGTGCTCGTTGTGCCGGCCGCCCAATGCGCCAGGTCGGTGGAAAGCGGTACCGATGCGCCGCCGTTCGCGGCCCTTGCGTACGGACCAATGAACGTAGAGTTGCCCGCGTTCACGTATACATTCCACGCGGTGCCGCTGCCGACTTGACCGAACCCGAGCGCGTGTGAAAGCTCGTGAATGGCGACCGAGTAGAAGTCGGACTCGCTGGCCAGCGGGGCCGTTGTGTGGTTGAAGTGCCACGTGCGATCGCTCGTATCAAACGCAATCGAACCGCCCCAGCGCGAGAACCCACTCGTTTGTCCTCGCGTTTCCACGGCATTTTCAAAAGAGTCCGAGATGGCATGGATGTTGTCGATGTCGCTTTGCGAAAAGGTGTTCTCGCCAGAAATGGTTCTGCTCCAATTGTAGCCGCCTGACCCGCCGACGCCCGCGGTCGCTCCACCCAACCCACGCGCTCCGGCGTAAACGACGTACTGATTCGCTTGAACAGTCGCGTCGATAACCGAAGTCATGGTGCCGCTCGCCGGGTTTGTGAACGACTCGTTCCAGCTCCACGTAACAAGCCCGTTGGAAACCGAGCTCGGATACGGCGATGGGGTTTGGATGGCCAAAAAACTATCGGTGAGGATCGCGCTAAAGTAGTTTGCGGCGGCTTCCAAGGCCGCCTTGGCTTGCACTCCGGCCGCGCCGCCTTGCGGGTTGCCCGTGCCGAAGAACTGGCTGGTGTCGTAGGTGTAATCCACGTAAACGTTGATGGCCGATGCGCGGGCCATCCACACCAATACGATCAGGCACACCAACAACGATCGGCTCTTGGAAAGCAGTGTGGGCATGTGATGAAACGATGTGGGTCGGTAGGTCTGCCGAGCCGAGCCGAGGCGGACTTGCGACTTGCGGATTGTCGAGCATCCGATTGCAACTTCTGCCCGATCCGCTCTCAATCCGAAATCCGAAATCCGCAATCCGAAATGCACACGGGCCGCTCGGCTCGCGGCCCCTGCATCGCTGAAAGCTCCTGCAGCAAGAGCGGCTGCGATCGGCTGACCCTCGCTGCGATGAGTCGGTGTGCCTTCTATTACTCTACGCACGATTCACAAACGGAGCCAAAAAATTCGCGCGGAAGGATAAGTCCGCATTTCTCACAATCAAAACCACGGAGCCACGGAGAAAACCAGTAGCAAGTACCCCTACCCCAAGGAACGGTGGAAACACCCTGTCTCGTAGCTACGGGCGGTTGACCTTACTTCAAACGATCTCTTGGCTTGTTCTTCGTGTTCTCGGTGTGCTCCGTGGCGAGAAATCCGGGTTAGTCCGCAGCCGTTTGCAAATATCCAATAAGGTCACAGCCTCTCCGCGAAGGGAGCTTCATCTCGCGGAGCGAGATGCGACCATTCCAATGAATCCACAACCGGTTGGTGTGCCCGCTCGACAATCGGCATGGGAAGGCTCTAGAATACGGGTTCGTTCGCGTGGGTTGGGGGTAACCCGCCCTTGATCGCGACGCAGTCATCCGTATGTTCCTTCTTAATTAGCAGAGGGTGTCCGGGAGTTAAAGCCGCTTTCAGCCCCCGGCTCTGCCGGGGGTTAAACCATCCACGCATCGTGACATCGCGGCGAACCCCCGGCGAAGTCGGGGGGGCTGTGAATCCAATTCCCAGCCACCCTTTATTTAGCCCGAGAAAGGTTTGTTTTTCCATGAGCATGATTGTTGATATCCACGGCCGCCAGATTCTCGATAGCCGCGGCAACCCAACGATCGAAGTGGATGTGACGCTCGAAGACAACACGGTTGGCACCGCGGCGGTGCCGAGCGGCGCGAGCACCGGCATGCACGAGGCGTGGGAACTGCGCGACGGCGACAAGGCGGTGTACCTTGGCAAGAGCGTTGCGAAGGCGGTCGCCCATATCAACGAAACACTGGCGAACGAGTTGGTCGGCCTGGATGCCATGAACCAGATCGAAGTCGATCAGCGGATGCTTGAGATCGACGGCACACCGAACAAGAAAAGCCTCGGGGCGAATGCGATCCTTGGCGTATCGTTGGCGACGGCCCACGCGGCGGCCCGGTACTGCGAGTTGCCGCTCTACAAGTACATCGGCGGCTCGAATGCACGCCTTCTTCCCGCCCCTATGATGAACATCGTGAACGGCGGCCAGCACGCCGACAACTCCGTCGACGTGCAAGAGTTCATGGTCATGCCGCTCGGGTTCGACAACTTCAGCGACGCGCTCCGGTGCGGTTGCGAAATCTTCCATCATTTGAAGAGCGTGCTGAAGGGCAAGAAGCTCAACACGGCGGTGGGCGATGAAGGCGGTTTCGCGCCCGATTTGCCGAACAACGCGGCCGCGATCGATCTTATTTTGGAAGCGACCGAGAAGGCGGGGTACAAGGCGGGGCAGCAGGTGTTCCTTGCGATGGACGTGGCCGCCACCGAACTGTACGACGCCAAGACGAAGAAATACACGATCGACGGCAAGGCGATTGACGCCGGCGCGATGGTCGATTTGCTCGCCAGTTGGGTCGAGAAGTATCCGATCTGCTCGATCGAAGACGGTTGCAGCGAAGACGATTGGGAGGGTTGGAAGTTGCTAACCGATCGGCTCGGAAACCAAGTGCAATTGGTGGGCGACGACTTGTTCGTTACGAACACCGAGCGGCTTGCGCGCGGAATCGAGTCGGGCGTTGCCAATAGCATTCTGATCAAGGTGAACCAGATCGGCACGCTCACGGAAACGATCGAAGCGGTTCGCCTGGCCGCTCGCAGCGGTTATACGAACGTGATGAGTCATCGCAGCGGCGAGACAGAGGACGCGACCATCGCCGATTTGGCCGTGGCGCTCGGCACGGGTCAGATCAAGACGGGCAGCGCGTCGCGGAGCGACCGCATGGCCAAATACAATCAGCTTCTGCGGATCGAGGAGCAATTGGGCCCGGCCGCCCAGTACGGCGGCCCGCTGTTCCGCAAACGATAGCCGCCCCAGGGCGCGGCTTGCCCATGGCACGGCGGTTGGCACGGGCCATGGATTCGGCTCGCCACGGCGAGTACACTCCGCTATCCGAAGTCGAGATACCCAAATAAGAGTGTTCGTTGGGAATGTAATGGGTGGGTGTTGTTGGAGTTTCTGAGAATCTTCATGCTTTCCTTCGACTTCCACTGCCCGACTCGAATCGTGTGCGGCGCGGGCAAGCTTGCCGAGCTGGGGCGATTGGCCGCGACGCTGGGCGCGACGCGGGCGTTGGTCGTAAGCGACCCGGGGATCGTGGCGGCGGGGCATGCGCCGCGCGGCGTTGCCGCGCTCGAGTCGGCGGGCATCGCGGTTACGCTGTTCGATGGCGTGGAGGAGAATCCGACGACCGATCATGTTAATGCGGGGCTTGCGATGGCCAAACAGGTTCGGCCCGATCTGATCGTCGGGCTGGGCGGCGGCAGTTCGATGGACTGCGCCAAGGGGATCAACTTCTTGGTTTCGTGCGGAGGCCGAATGCGGGATTATTGGGGCGAAGGGAAGGCCACCGGCCCGCTGCTGCCGATGATTGCCGTTCCCACGACCGCCGGCACGGGAAGCGAAACGCAATCGTACGCCCTGGTGGCCGATGCGAAAACGCATGTGAAAATGGCGTGCGGCGATAAACGGGCCGCGTTTCGTATCGCGGTGTTGGACCCCGAGCTGACACTCACGCAGCCGCCGCGTGTGACGGCCCTCACGGCGGTCGACGCGCTTTCCCACTCGCTCGAATCGTTCGTGACGAAGCGGCGGAATGCGATTTCGATCCTATTCAGCCGCGAGGCGTGGCGGTACTTGGCGCCGAATATCGAACGCGTGCTGGCCGATCCGAATGACCTGGAGTCGCGCTCGGCGATGCAAATCGGCGCGTGCCTGGCGGGCCTGGCGATCGAGAACTCGATGCTCGGAGCGGCACATGCGCTGGCGAATCCGCTGACGTCCCAATTTGGCCTTGCGCACGGCGAAGCGATTGCGCTGATGCTGCCCCACGTGATTCGCCGCAACGCGCACGCGGTGGGGGCATGGTATCTTGAACTGGCATCGACCACGCCCGAACTGTTTTGCGACGACACATGCTGCGAAGCGTGCGATGGCGCGTGCGACTGCGAGGGCGGCGGCGAGCGCGGCGAGGCTTGTGGCGACGAGTGCGACGGCGAGTGCGATGGTTCGTGTGGTGAATCATGCGGCACATCGTATGAGGATGCGTGGCACGAGTACGAGATCGAGGCGGCCGAGGAGGTGGCCCAATTTGTCGGCAGGGTTTCGCGTTTGGCGGGGCTGGCGAGTACACTGACGGCATGCGGCATGAGCGAATCGGACCTTCCGGCGCTTGCCGCCGCGGCATCGCAACAGTGGACCGGCGCTTTCAACCCGGTCGCGTTTTCGGCGGACGATTATCATGCGATCTATCAAGAAGCGTTGTAGTTCGATCGTGGTCGCGGCGGTCGTGGCGGCGCTGCTGGGTGTTGGGGTCGGGGTTCGGGCCGAAGATTGGCCCTTCGCGCGTGGCGATGCGCATAGCACGGGCGTGGCCACCTGCGAGCTTCCCGCCGCGCCCGCGCTGCTCTGGAAGTACACGGCCGGCGAGGATGCCGGCTTCGACGCGACGACCGTGATCTTGCAAGGCATCATCTATGTGGGCGACACGAACGGCGTGTTCCATGCGATACGCATGAGCGATGGCTCGAACGTGTGGAAGCGACCAGTGAAGGACAGCAGTTTCAACGCGGCGGCCGCCGCCGAAGCGGGCCACATCTACGTGGGCGACATGAATGGCAGACTGTACTGCCTGGCAACTGCCGATGGGAAGGAAGTGTGGTCGCACGAGTTGGAAGGAGAGGTTTACGCGGGGCCGATGATTCATGGCGACGATGTGCTGTTCACGTGCGAGGCGGGCGCGCTGAGTTGTCGCGCGAAGAGCGACGGGACCGAGCGATGGAAGTTTCACATCGAATCGCCGCTGCGCTCGACGCCGACGATCGCGGCGGGGAGGGCGGCGGTCTCTGGTTGCGATAGCCTGCTGCACGTGATCGACACTCGCGACGGCAAGGAGTTGGCGACGGTGGATATCGACAGCCCCACCGGCTCGACGCCGGCCATGCATGCGGGAAAAGTATTTTTCGGCACGGAAGGCGGGGCTTTTTTTGGCATTCATTTTTCGGAACAAGCAGGCGAGAAACCCGCGGTTGCGTGGACGTTTCGAGACCCGCAGCGAAGCCAGCCCATCCGTGCGGCGGCGGCCGTAAACGATCGAATCGTCGTGGTAGGCTCGCAAGCGAAGGCCGTTTATGGGCTGGATCCCGAGACGGGTGAACAGAAATGGAAACGGCCCACACGCGCCCGCGTGGAAAGCTCTCCGGTGCTGGTTGGCGATCGCGTGGTGGTTGCCACGACGGCCGGTAAACTGTACTTGCTCGACGCGGCAACGGGCGACATCCGGTGGGAATACGACGCCGGCGGCAGTTTCACCGCCTCGCCGGCAGTCGTCGATGGAAAAATCCTGATTGGCAATGCGGATGGGACGTTGTATTGCTTCGGCGGAAAGCGGGATGACGAATGACGAATTTCGGATTTCGGATTTCGGATTGTCCGCGTCGGCGGGTGAACTTCTTGCGGATTGCGAGTGGTGGCGGGTGTTGGCGGTAGGTGCGGCGTGGCCGCCGCCGCTAACGACCAACGATTAACGATTAACGATTAACGACCAACGACCAACGACTCGACACCCATGTCTGCAACTGCGGAAAAGACTGAAGTTGGGAGTTGCTTTGTGAGCAACTATCCGCCGTATTCGGCGTGGTCGGCGGAGCAGTTGGTTGGAGTGCGGGCAGGGATGAACCTCGCGAGCGAGGCCGTACCGTTGGGTTTGTATGTGCATCTTCCGTTTTGTCGGAAGCGGTGCAAGTTCTGTTATTACAAGGTCTTCACGGATAAGAATTCGGCCGAGGTGGAGCGGTATCTGGCGGCGCTCTCGCGAGAGATTGAGTTGGTAAGCCGACTGCCGGTGATCGGTGGCCGACCGTTTCGTTTTGTCTATTTCGGGGGGGGCACGCCTTCGTTTTTGAGTTCGCGGCAGTTAGAGCGGCTGGTTGATCGGCTGCGGGATAACATTTCGTGGGAACTGGCCGAGGAGGTTACGTTCGAGTGCGAGCCGGGCACGCTTACCGAGGCGAAAGTACACACGCTGCAAGACATTGGCATTACGCGGTTGAGTTTGGGGGTCGAGCATTTCGATGATGAGATACTGCGTGAGAACGGTCGGGCGCATGAGTCGCGGGAGATTGATCGTGCTTGGC
>JADZFK010000144.1 GCA_020849945.1 Pirellulales bacterium
AGTGGTTTATTTCCGATTCGCCGGAAGTGGGAACGTCTGACTTTGTGTTCTTCGTGACCTTGATGGTTACTATGGTTTCTCCTTGTATATTGCACTGCCGTTAGTAGCTGGCTCCTAGCGTTAGTACCGTGGAGCGAAGAAGATGGTACAAACCACTCCGATGGCAGAGCAAAAGTAGCACACCAATTCGATCGCCGAGAGCAATTGCTCGTGAGATATTCCAGCCATTGTTTGAAGTCCTCGTGCGAGGATAACGGTTATGCCCCTGGCAACGCGGGCACCTATCCAAACGTAGTTCATGAAAAGGGGAGAAGGCGGAAGGGGGAACGATGAAATCCTGCTTCTCTTTCCCTTCCGCCTTCGCTCTTAACTTCCCTCTTAACAAAAAAATCCCCTCGGCAGCACGGGGCTGCCGAGGGGCGTAGGTTTCAGGTCAGGTTGCCACTGGCGGAGCCAGGCAACAAGTAGGGTTGTGCCGCCCGTAGCGGTTATCCGATTAACCGAGTTCGTCCGCGACGGATGTGAACGTGGTGTTTGCATTCGTTCCAATCGAACGAATGGCGGTCAAGCATACGATCACGATCAACGCCAGCATCACAGCGTATTCGACCGCGGTCGGACCGTCTTCCGAGACGAGGAAACGTTGTACCTTCGTAGCGAGATTCTTCATGGCATCCTCCGATTCTCGGGTATGGCCGGTGGGCCAGCACCCTACAGGTTTCGAGAGCGATTGAAAAAAGCTCTCGGTAATTGGCCCCCTCAACGACAGGCCACCGAAGCGGCCGGGCCTGCGAGTCGTTGCGAAGGCCTGACAAGTTACATGGAGTCTGCGCTATCAACCTCGCGTTGGCTCGGACCATTCCGAGAATCCGCCTCGCGGCGAAGGCCAACATCCTTTCGGCAACCCGGCTACTGGCTAAAACGAACCAGCCCATTGGTTTTGCGCCCCGGCCCCTGTAAACAGAAGACCAGTTTGCCTTTTCGAGGATGATGACGCTGCAGGCCCTGTGGTGCGCGGCTCTACGCTTCGCCTTACGTAGGTCAGGCTGTTACGCCTGACGTGGGACACTGGGGAAAAGTCTTGCCAGGCTCAAGAGCCTGACCTACGGTCCGGGTGAAGAGGAGAATCGCGTGGCGGGCACTCTCGAAGAGCACCGGCCCAGGGACCGACGCTCTCGCGTCATGTCTCCACCCAAAACCTATGTCAACTTCGCACGAAGTCAAACCACCGACCCAAGACAATTTGAAATTCTTACCAAAGGCCGGCCCAGACCGCCGCATACTTCGGAGAATCACTACAACCGCCTGCACAATCGATGCGATCGGCAGAATGGGCCCCCGGTTACTGGCCGGAAACCAAATGATCAACCGTGTAGAGAGTCGTTTCCGATAGAATCAGCCGCGAGAAGTATTCAGGTGCGGCATTGCCTGGCCCGTATATTCGACTTGCAGAAATTCGCACAAACGTTGCATCGCGTCGGCATCGGCCACGTTGAGGATGAGTAAGTCGTTGGGGCGATTGCGGAAGTACGCCACGACAGACTGGCAGTGCGTTTCATAAGACGCTTTGTAAAGTTCGGCGTTGTACAGCAGCCGTTCCTCGGGGCTGTAGATGAGTGCGTTGGCTTTCCACATCCAACCTGGGCCGTGGTAGTCGTACTTGCGCAGGTCGTCGGCCGTGGGCAAGCGGCCTTTGCCGATCAGCTTCGTGTGGAACCGCGTGAGAGAGTCGAACCACTCGTCGGCATCATTGCGAACGGTAAGGATGAATTGCGAGTTGGGAAATGCCGCGTCGACCGCCTGGAACGTATCGGGCAGGCTGAAGGGGATGTCTTGAAAAGCATCGGCCGAGTGGCAGTATTCGACGATCGGACAAAAGTCGCGGCGAGCCCAGTCATCGATCAAGAGTTCGGCAACCCATTGGTCGCCCATTCGATAACCGAGCGATTCGAGCGCCGCGGCGATGGAAGTGGTGCCCGTCTTGCCGCAACCGATGCAGAAGACTTTGGATCGCAAGTTACTCATGCGACGAAAGGAGTGAAGAATAAATAGCCCGGCCCTCTGGGCCGGAGAATAAGGACTTCTTACGACTCAAGCGATTCGCTTTGCCGAAGTGGAGACTGGCGGCCGTTTACCGCCCCGAAACGGGGCGGCTATCTACGCGTGGCCAAGCTATTGAATGGAGCGACGAATCGCTAGAATGAGCACACCTTGAGTGCTCGAAAAGTGGAGGATACCGGGCTCGAACCGGTGACCTTCAGACTGCCAGCCTGACGCTCTCCCAACTGAGCTAATCCCCCATTAGGATTCTAAACAGTATCAGCCTGTGGCCAGATTGTCAACCGTGGCCGAGCGGCCTGACTTTGTAGTCCTCTCGCCCAGTGGCGGAATTTCCTGGCGAGGTGAGATCGTGATTATATCCGTGGGCTTGTAGTAAGCCGCGGGACATGTGGCGAAGATTAACGGTTCGATAATTGGCTGCGAGGCCGCCGCGATCATGGTACTTTCATCCAGACAAACACTGACTTTGAATCGCGATGCCCTGTTGTTGTTTTGAAGGCTAAACTGACACCTCCCCTAGTTCCTCCCCATTCGCGAGGAGGAACGGTTCCGGTCGAATCCATGCACCACCACGTTCGCCGCACGGTTACGTTTGTGATTAAGCTCGCATTGGCGGCGGCGATTCTGGTTTGGTTGGTGGTGCAAGCGCGCGATGGCTTCGCGAAGCTTGCGGAGCGCACGCTTTCATGGCCCTTTTTGGGGGCCGCGTTGGCTTGCTCGTTGGCAACGGCCACGCTTTCTTTCGTGCGTTGGCACATTCTCATACGCGCGCTGGGAATCGAGATTCGTTTGAACGAGTCGCTGCGGTTGGGCGCACTTGGGTTCGCACTCAATTTTGTTTCGCCGGGTTCGATTGGCGGCGATTTTTTCAAGGCGGTATTCCTTGCACATGGGCAGCCTGGTCGGCGCACAGAAGCCGTCGCCACGGTGATTGCCGATCGGATTCTGGGGCTGCTCACGATGCTCGCCATCGCCAGTTGTGGCATCGTGGCGACGGGGCTCAATCACGCGGAATCGATTAGCCTACAGGTGTTATGCCGCACGATTCTGATCTCCGCGATTGTGGGCTGGAGTGTGTTCGGGGTACTGATTGTTTTTGGAGGCATGTTTGGCAATCGAGTCATCGGCCGCGTAGCTCGCCTGCCGGTGGTGGGCCACACGCTCCAGCGGTTGTTGGGCACGGTGCGGGTGTATCGTGGCCGAAAGCCGATGCTGTTGGCGGCCTTCGTGGCGAGCGCGATGATGGCGGCTTGCTTCATCACAACATTCTGGCTGGTCGCGCGCGGTTTGCCGATCCACGCGCCGAGTTGGTCGGAGCATGTGGTGATCGTGCCGGTGGCGGGGCTGGTCGGCGCGTTGCCGCTTACACCGAGCGGCCTGGGGACGATGGAGTTTGCCGTCGAAGAGTTGTACAAGTTGATGCCCGATGCCACCGTATCGCCCGGCGACGGAACGCTCGTGGCCTTGGGCCGCCGCGTGACCGACATTGTCGTGGCCCTGGCCGGCCTCGCATTCTATCTGACCCATCGCCGTGAAGTGGAAGAGGTCTTTGCCGAAGCCGAAGAATGTGCCGACGTGGAATAACCCACGGCGGAACGAAATGCATGCCCCTGGGTTGTGTTGCCACACGTCCTGAAAGGGCATAGTCGCTCGGCTGCAGGCCGGTCGACCGGCATCTTCGGCATGATTCGACCCGATGGCGAGGTGTGGGTTGATTTTTCGCAACGAATTGTAGCGGCCCTGCGGGTTGTGATTAGTCTGGAAACTAGGTAAGGCCAGACGCTTCTTTCGCCCGCGCTGACTCTCTTCACGTATTGGGCGAACGTCTGGCTCTCCCGCGTTTTCACTCGAACCAGGGGAGCCTTGCACCATGATGAGCATCCGAGGCTGGGTTTGCATTCGCACTTTTCCCGCGCGAGCGATGGCGCTCTCTTTACTTGTGATGGCGGTTGTGGCGGGCAACCTGCGCGCGGCTACGTTTCTGGTGGGGCATGCCGAAACGATTTACACGAAGTCTCAGCGCTCGAATGCGGGCGGCTCGATCTGGCCGGATGGCAGCATCGGCGCCGTGGCGAACAGCAACGGGACGATTGATTTCTATGCCGCCAACTCTTCAAAGTCTGTCAAAACAACCGGCACGCTCTCGAATCTTAGCCTGGGGAAGAAGAGTTCCGTTTCGATCAAGAATGTTCCCAAGAGCAAGTACAACTACCTGGCGGGCGGACCCGTGTTCGAGGACCCGTACAGCGGCGCGCGGCTAATGATCTATCATGCCGAAGTACACCAGGGCAGTTCGAAGAATTTCTACAGCGTGCTCGGCATGGCGATTTCCACCGATGCCGCAGGCACCGAGTTCCGCGACTTGGGCGAGATCATTCGGCCGAATCTTTCATCGGGATTCGCGGAAGTGGGCGGCGGTTCGTTCGCGGTGGTCGATGGGTTCATGAATGTGTACTACCGCGATTGGCTTCAAGGGGGCGCAACGAGCGAAGTTGCAGTGGCTCGCGCGCCGATGCTCGACCTCATTACGAATGCGCTCGCGGGCCGTGGTACGTCGTTCACAAAATATCACAACGGCACCTGGTCGCAACCAGGCATTAGCGGGCTTTCCTCGCCGCTTCAGATCGGCAACCCGTGGAACTCCTGGCTCTCGGTTTCGTACAACGATTACCTAAAGCAGGTCGTGATGGTGAATTCCCACGGCTACCCGACCGAAGACCTGTACATCACGACTTCTTCCGACGGCGTGAACTGGGGCCCGCGTCAAGCGATCGCGCTCGATTCGGGCGAGCAGCTTTATCCTTCGATCGTCGGTATGGAGGCAAACCCCGCGCAGTCGGGGCAGTCATTCTACGTGTATTACACCGATAGCCAAAAAGGCGGATGGAACCGATGGAATGATGCGCAGCTGCGACGACGCTCGATAACGGTCGACCCACAGCAACCGTTGGCCATGGGGCAACTCAGCGGTAACTTGGGCTACTCGGCCGAGTGGACAACCGTGGGCGATTTCCAAGACGACTTTCAACCAGGCGGCCCGGCGGCAGGCTGGCGCTACGCCTGGAACCCGAAAGGCAAGAAAGGTAAGTCGATCGACTACGCATCGCTCGTGTGGAGCGATATCGCGCAGGGTTACAACACAACCGGTGCCGAAACGACGTCGCCGAATCCGAAGTCGCACCACGACGACTACCTGTTTCTCTCTAGCGAAGGCGGCCACACGGGTAACAAGAAGTACATGCCGATGGCCGGATACACCATTCAGGCCGACGACGGCGCCGGATTATACCGGCTGATCGATAGTTCGATCCAGAAAGGCAATGGCACACTTGCCACGAAAGAGGACGGCCTTGAAGTGCTCGTGTACGTCAACGATACACTCATCGGCAACGGACAGCAGGTTTCCACGAGCGGTTCGTTGGCGAATTTCGATCGCACGCTGGGGCTGCTCAACGTCGGCGACACGATTTGGGTGATGATCAACCCCCTTAAAAACCAGATCGAGGATTCCTTCACGTCCTTTGATTTCTCGCTCCAGAGACTGGTGTATGGCGCGCAAAGTGCCATGCTGGCGTTGGGAACGGGGCTGTCGCAGGCTGCGGCCGTACCCGAGCCGGGTGTGGCCGCACTGGTCGTCATGCTGCTTTGCGGTTGCAGTACGCGTCGTCGGTGGTGCCGTTAGTCCGCATTTCTCACAATCAAAACCACGGAGGCACGGAGCCACGAAGAAAACCAATAGCAAGTACCCCTCCCACAATGAACGGCGGAAACACCCTGTCTCGTAGCTACGGGCGGTTGACCTTGCTTCAAACGATCTCTTGGTTTGTTCTCCGTGACCTCTGTGTGCTCCGTGGTGAGAAATCCGGGTTAGGAGTTCGAGTCGTTAGCGACGTCGGCAACGGCCGGGTGTTGCACTTCTGCCGTTCGACGGTACATTGACGGTGGTATTGATGAGTCACCGCCCCACCACCACGAGGTATCGCCATGAAGAAGCTTGGCACACGTTGGTCGTTGCATTGTTTGTTATTTTGCATTTTGTTCGCCGCGATGCCGGTGGCCGCCCTGCGGGCTGAAACGGGAATTGGCCCAAGCTTCAAGGGGCCGGTAGGGCTTCAGCTTTACAGTTTGCGCGACAAGTTTTCCAAGGATGTGCCCGGTTCGCTCGACGAAGTGAAGGCGATGGGCTTCAAGTATGTCGAGTTGGCCGGCACGTACGGGATGCCGCCGCGAGAGTTCCGACGCGAATTGGAATCACGGGGGCTGAAGCCGGTGAGTGCTCATTACTCGTTTGAGGAGTTTGCCAACGACGTCGATAAGATCGCGCGAGAAGCCAAGGAACTGGGGGTCGAGTACGTGGGCACGGCGTGGATCGGTCATCAGGGCGACTTCGACGAGAAAACTTGTCGGCACGCAATCGAGGTATTCAACACGGCCGGCAAGAAGCTTTCGGAACAGGGGCTGAAACTTTTCTACCACACGCACGGCTACGAGTTTCAACCGTACGGTTCGGGCACCCTGTTCGATTTACTGATGACCGAGACAAAGCCGGAGTATGTGTGTTTTCAGATGGATGTGTTTTGGGTGGTGCATGCGGGGCAGAGCCCGGCGGCATTGTTCGAAAAGTATGGCGACCGGTTTGCGTTGCTGCACTTGAAGGACATGAAACAAGGTACGCCAATCGGTTTGCTAACGGGTTCGAGCGACGTTACGAACGACGTGGTGCTGGGGACGGGTCGGATCGATTTTCGTCGCACGTTGGCCGCCGCCAAGAAGGCGGGCGCGAAATGGTATTTCATTGAGGATGAATCCCCCACGAGTGAGAGGCAGATCCCCCTCAGTCTGCGGTATCTCGAACAGGTTACGTGGTGAAAGGGCGGCTTTGTGGTAGTAGGCCCGTTTCAAAAAATCAATGCAGTCCGCTCGCTCCGAGGCTCCAAACCAATGTTGATTCGAGTTGGCGGCGGCCTCGTAGTCGCCTTTTGAAACGGATGTCTTCGCCACTTGTACCACAATGGATTGCCCGCGTTCCAAGAAATCATAACCTCTTCGCAAGCGGGAAAGCATCTCGCGGGAGCGAGATGAGTACATTCAAACCGCTCTGTGCATGGTTCTTGCGCCGCGCTGGCGTTTCGGAAACCATTAGGTCATAATTGCAGTTCGCAACTGCATGATGCCGCGCGTGCGCGTTTCGTTGGAGGCAGTCATTTGCCTGGCCGACGAAAACATGCCACGATTGTGCCGTTCGATTCAACCACGATGCGTTCAGATCCGCGAATGGGAACTGCCATGATCACTCGAGCAGGGTGCCGCTTAGCGTGCCAGGTGGCGATGATGTTGGGTTTGGTGGCTTGCGTTGGCGCCCGCGCGGAAGAGACCGATCCGCGGGCCGATGCGCTCTCGGCCGACGTTTGGCGGCGCGAGCATCGATTGATCGATTTGCACACGCACATCGAGCCGCTGGCCGAGCGTTACGAGCGGGCGATTCGCATATTCGATGCGGTGGGGGTTGGCACGGCGATCGAGCTTGGTTCGGGCACGCTTACGCCCGGCAAAGAGGGGCCTTCCGATTTCGAGAAATCGCTGGCGGTTTCCAAGCAGGTGTGCCCTGGGCGGTTCGTGCATTACATGCTGTTCGATTACAAAGGATGGGATAACCCGGCATGGAGCGAGCGCGCGGTCGAGCAGGTGGAGAAGGCCCACCAGCTCGGGGCGAGCGGCGTAAAGGAGTTCAAGCGTCTCGGGTTGACGCTCAAAGATGGTCGTGGGCAGCTCATCAAGATCGACGATCCTAAGTTCGATCCGGTTTGGCGGCGTTGCGGCGAGTTAGGGATGCCGGTGTCGATCCATGTGGGCGATCCGCAAGCGTTTTGGGAACCGCTCGATGAAACCAACGAGCGATGGGAAGAGTTGCGAGACCATCCCGATTGGTGGTTTGGCGACCCAAAGAAATATCCGCCGCGAATGGAGTTGTTAGGGGCGCTCGAGCGGGTGATCGCGCGGCACCCCAAGACGACCTTCGTGTGCGTGCATTTTGGCAACAACCCCGAGGACGTGGCCTGGGTGGATCGTCAGTTGGATGCCCATCCGAACATGAACGTAGACCTTGCCGCGCGCATTCCCGAAATCGGCCGGGGCGATCGCGAGGCCACGGAACGGTTGCGTCGGCTGTTTATCAAGCACCAGGATCGGATCTTCTTCGCGACCGATTTTCAGGTGTGGTCGCGGATGATCTTGGGTTCGGCGGGCGATGATGAGCGGCCAGCGGATCACGACGCGGTCGTGTTCTATCAAAAGTGTTACCGCTTTCTGGAGACGGGTGACCGCGATTGGTCGCACATGACGCCTATCCAGGGAAAGTGGACGATCAGCAGCATCAACGTGCCTCCGGAAGTGCAACGAAAGGTGTACTTCGACAACGCGACGCGTTTACTCGCAAGGTCGCTTCCCGCGCCGACGTGGCATGCGAAACGAATCGAGACCGATTTTGCCCCGGACGGCAAATTAGAGGATGAAGCTTGGAGCGGCGCGTTGCCCGCCCGGATCGAGTACGGGTTGAACGACGCCAAGGCCTACCCCGCCTTGAGCACTTGCGTACGGGCGCTCTGGTCGGAGAAGTATCTTTACGTGGCCTACGAAGCACCGTACACACAGCTAACGATGGCCGACCCGCCCGGCAAGGCGGAGCGTTTAGGGCTGTGGGACGATGATGTCGTGGAGGTGTTCGTGGGCACCGATTCCGAACATCCGAAGTCGTACACCGAGTATGAGTGGGCACCCAACGGGGAAGTGCTCGATGTGAAACTCGACTTGCCGAACAAGGATTTTCCGTGGTCCAGCGGCATGGAATCGGCCGTGGTGGTGGATCGCGAGCATAATATCTGGCGAGTGGAATCGCGGATACCGTGGAGCGCACTGAGCGCGACCGCGCCGCGGGCTGGTGTGCGCTGGCGAGCCAACCTCTTTCGCCACGACGTGGCGAGCCGCGTATTCGTCGCCTGGAATCCCACGCTCACCGAGACGACCCACGCGCCCGAGCGATTTGGTTGGCTGGAGTTCGACCCGTGAGTGAAGAGAAGGGAGAGCAAGCAGACATAGCCGACCCGTTTCGGGTCGGAAGGCAGAATCTGAAATCTCAGTGTTTCTTCAATCGCTCTTTCCCGGCCAAGATGGCCGGGCTATGTATTCTACAATGCCGTTTCGAATCCTTTCCAAATTCTATTCAATTCGAGAATCGCCATGAGAATGCAACCGATGTCATTTGAAAGTATTTTGATCCGCATTCGCGCAATGGGGGTTTTGTTTGGGGTGGCCATCTTCGCACTGTGTGGATTGCGAGACGGCCTGTCGGCCGAGACAGCGGGGAACTCGCCCGAGTTGGCCAAGGTGGTGATGCCACTGGTTGAAGGCCATCAGGGAGAGGTCGGCGTTGCGATCAAGTTCTTGAAGACGGGCGAGTTGTTCGAGCACGAAGCGGCTCGGCCGATGCCAACAGCGAGCCTCATCAAGTTGCCCGTGATGCTGGCCACATACGATGCCGTGCGGCAAGGCCGCCTCTCGTTGGAGACAATGATCGAACTGCGAAAGGAAGACGTGGTAGGCGGCTCCGGCATCTTGGCGACACATTTTTCGCCCGGCGCGAAGTTTTCGCTACGCGATGCGATTCGCCTGATGATTGCGTACTCCGATAATACGGCCACGAACCTAGTCGTCGATCAGGTCGGGCTCAAGCCGACCAATGAATTCATTAGCCAACTCGGCTGCCCGGAAACGCGAATCAACTCGAAGGTGTTCCGGCGCGACACTTCCATCGATCGCGAGCGGAGCATCGCCTACGGCCTGGGCAGCACGACGGCCCACGACATGGTTTCGCTGTGCGAAAGATTGTACGCCAAGAAACTGGTTACGCCCGAGGCCTGCGACCAAATGCTTGGGCACTTGTATCATTGCGAGGGGACGACAAAATCGACGCGCTTGCTGCCGCCTGGCACGCGGGTGGCGCACAAGACCGGGTCGGTGAATTCCTCGCGGACCGACGCGGGCATTATCGAATCGCCGGCGGGCCCAATCCTGTTTTGCGTGCTTACCGACAAGAACAAGGATCAAAGCTGGACCGACGACAACGCGGGCGACATGTTGTGCTCGAAGATCGCGGCAGCGGCGTATCACTACTTCAACCCGCAGGCTGCGGTACCCGTCGTCGTTACCAACGCACCGCTGCAAGTAGGCGCGAGTGGCGAGTTGGTAACGGCACTGCAACGTACACTAAATGTGCATCGCAAGCCCGAGGCGGCGATCGGCACCGATGGTGACTTCGGCCCCGAGACGGAGAACGCGGTCAAAGCATTTCAGAAGGAACAGAAATTGCCAGAGTCGGGCATCGTGGACGCGGCCACCTGGAAGGCACTTGGCCCGCTCGTGATGAATGAGGAGCCGGCCCCCGAACCCGCGGTGGTCAACGCCGAGCCTAGCAAGAAATCGCCGCCCGATCCGCTGGTCGGACCGCCGTTCGTTACGTGCAAGTCGTGGGCAATTGTCGATGGCGATTCCGGTGAACTGTTGGCGAGCAATGGGGCCGATACGAAACGCGACCCAGCCAGCACTACGAAAATCATGACGGCCTACCTCGTCTCGCTGGTTGCGGAAAGAGACCCCAAGGTGCTCGAGGAGATCGTCACATTCTCCGAACGGGCCGACAAAACGCCCGGCACCACCTGCGATCTTCGTGCCGGCGAAAAGGTCTCGGTGGGCGAGTTGTTGTTCGGCATGATGCTTCCCTCGGGCAACGATGCAACGGTCGCGTTTGCCGAACATTTCGGCGAGCGGTTGGCCAGCGATGCCGACAAGGAAGCGAAGCTCGACGCCTACGATTCGTTCATTTCAGTCATGAACCGCAAAGCGGCCGAACTCGGCATGAACAACACGCAATACAAGAACCCCCACGGCCTGACCAGCGAAGGCCATCAAACCACGGCCCACGACCTCATCCGGCTGGCGATGGCGGCGTTCAAGCTGCCGCTATTCCGCAACGTGGTCGATACGCCGCGTCACGGCGCAACGCTCGATTCAACGGCCGGTTATCAACGCAACATCGTCTGGCGCAACACAAACCAGTTGTTGGGCATCGAAGGGTACGACGGCGTGAAGACCGGCACCACGAACGCGGCGGGCGCTTGTTTGGTTTCCACCGGCCAGCGCGCCGGCAAACGACTGTTCGTCGCCGTACTCGGCTCCACTTCGGGCGATGGCCGGTACACCGATTCACGCAATCTGTATCGCTGGGCCTGGAGGGATTTGTTGAAACTGCACGACGACACCCAAGGAACGGCGGCCAGCGCCGCTGCGAAGTAATGCAAGTACGATTTCTCGCCACGGTGATCTACTGCTCGTTGGCAGCGGGCGCATTCACGACGTTCGGCACATCGCCGGTCAGGTGTGCGGAAACCACGGCGCCGGAAGCCGCCAATACAAACGCGGCCGAACGCGCGGAGGTGGTTCTCACCGAGCACGCTCGGCAACTTCATGCGGCTTCGCTCGTGGTCGATGGCCACAACGACATGCCGTGGGAAATCCGCAAGCAGGCCTCCTCGAGTTTCGAGAAGATGGATATTTCGCAGCCGCAGCCTACGTTGCAAACCGATATCCCGCGGCTTCGGCAAGGGGGCGTCGGGGCGCAGTTCTGGTCGGTCTGGGTGCCCGTAGACTTGGGGTATCGCGGCGAAGCGCTGGCTACCACGCTCGAACAAATCGAACTCGTGAAGCGGATGATGGCTCGTTACCCCGATACGTTCGAGCTTGCGCTTACGGCCGACGACATCGAACGCGTTCATCGCAGCGGCAAAATTGCTTCCCTGATCGGGGTCGAAGGCGGCCATTGCATTGAAGAGTCGCTCAGCGCGCTCGAGAAACTCCACACTCTCGGCGCACGGTACATGACACTCACGCACACCGATTCGCTGAATTGGGCCGACTCGGGCACTGATGAAGCCCGCAGCAACGGCCTCGCTCCGTTTGGCCAGCAGGTGGTACGAAAGATGAACGAACTGGGCATGATGGTGGACCTCTCGCACGTTTCGGCGAAGACGATGCACGATACGCTCGATATTTCGACCGCGCCCGTCATCTTTTCGCATTCTTCTTCCTTCGCGGTGTGCCAGCATCCGCGCAACGTGCCCGACGACGTCTTGACGCGGCTCAAAAAATTGGATGGCGTCGTGATGCTCAATTTCTACTCGGGGTACGTGGTGCCGTCGGCTGCCCGAATTACGATCGAGTCCTCGCTCGTAAAGCGTGAATTCAAGAAACGCTACGACGATCCGCTGCGGGTCGAGCAGGAGATGAAACGCTGGCAAGCCAAGCACAAGTTCCCCCGAGGCTCGATTCACGACCTACTCGATCATGTCGATCAAATTGCGAAGATTGCCGGACCTGAACAAATCGGATTGGGGAGCGATTTCGACGGCGTCGAATTGTTGCCAAAACAACTTGAAGACGTTGGCTGCTACCCCTTCATTACGCAAGGTCTCATTGATCGCGGCTACAGCGATGAAGAGATCAAAGGCATGTTGGGCGGAAACCTGCTACGCGTGATGCGGAAGGTGGAATCGCGGGCGGTCAAGAAGTAGATAAAGGGTCGAGGTACGAGGACGCTTTGTTAGATCGGAAAGAATACGATCGGTTTCGTGTTGGTCCGGCGGACCCGGCGGAATTGCGTTCGCGCGACGTCGAGCGGATTCTGCAACGTCTTGCGCAAGGTTCGGCAGGCGCTTTGCGAGTTGAGAAGTGGGCCGATTCGTGCGAAGGCCGGCCGATCCACCTGGCGCGGATCGGCACCGGGGTGAAGCGAATCCTGCTGTGGTCGCAGATGCACGGCGATGAGCCGACGCACACGACCGTGCTATTGGACCTTGCCAGCTTTCTGCTACAATTGCCGAACGATCCCCGGGCGGCCGCGATCCTAAGGAACTGTACGCTGCATTTCATACCGATGCTGAATCCCGACGGAGCGGAGGCCGTCACGCGATTCAACGCCCAGGGGATCGACATCAATCGCGATGCGCGGCGATTGGCCACGCCGGAAGGCCGGGCATTGCGTCGGGCGGTGGAAACGATTCGGCCCGAATTCGGTTTCAACCTTCACAACCAGAATGCCCGTACCACAGTGGGCCAACCGCCACGTCCGGCGGCCGTTTCGGTATTGGCCCCTGCACCCGATAAGCTGGGCCGCGAAACGCCCAGTTGGCGGCGGGCAAAGCTGATGTGTTCGTTTTTTGTGGAGACGGTGCGGCCGCTCGTGCCAGGGATGATCTCGCGTTACGACGACACCCACGAACCGCGGGCGTTCGGCGATACGATTCAAGCAACCGGCGCTTCGACGATGCTCGTCGAGGCGGGGGGCTGGCCGGAGAACGATATCGAACCGCTCACTCGCGTTCACTTCCACGGCATCCTCAACACACTCCATGCGATTGCAACCGATGAAGATTTGCGGGCAGACCTGAATGTTTACGATTCGCTGCCGAACTCGAACGCAACACGGCCGGTCGATACGATGCTCTTGCGACCGCGGATACTGGGGGGCGGCGCGGCGGAACCTTTTGTGGCAGACCTTGCAATCGAGCACACCAACACGACACGACTCGGCGATGGCGAGAAGAGCGACGGAAGAATCATGGATGTGGGCGACGTGGTGCAGCTTCCGGCCCGAGTAGCCGTCGCCGCGCACGATTGGCTCGTCGTGCCCGGGACGTTGGCGTATCTTGCCGAGTGGAATCCGACCGAAGCGTTATCGCCCGAAGCGGTGAGCACGTTGTTGGCCCGCGGCGCCACGACCGTGGTTGGCCGGGTCGATCTCGAACATCGCGAGCAAGTAAACGCGGTGGATCGTGAGCGTGAGTTACCGTTCCATTGGGGCTTTGTGGGCGAGTTGAAGGAAGCGGCGGCCCTCGAACGCGTGGAGGTGCTAGAACAGTTGGCGGCGGCCGTCCACCGTGGCTTGCTGGCGGTGGTGACCGATCGCGCGAACGAAGCGGCATGGTCGCGTGTGGCCCGGTTCGGCTTGCCTCTCGTTCCGCCGAATCATCTGCCCGTGGCCGGGTCGCGGCGGGAAACGTATCTTGATCTGGTAACGCAAGCGGCTCGGGCGTATAAACTGTTGAACCTGTTCGGGCCCCGAGGCCGAGTGGGCCGCGAGGCCGTCGCCGATCTTGCCGCGTTTGCAGTCGCGGAAGCGGGGGGGGCTCAGGTCGGCATCGTTAACGCAATGCCCGTCGCGTGGGAGAAATTGGTACGCGTTTTCGTGGGGGGAGAAACGGTGTGGCAAGATGGCCAGCGCCGTGGCGGTTCACCCGGCAGGCTGCTGCGGCGAAACGCTTAAGTGGCAAACCAGCGTTTGGGCTGAATCAAATCTTGCTACTTGACAGTGGCACGTTACGGAGGACTGTGGCCCATGAATACTTCCGCGATGAATCTTACCGGGACCGCCAGTTGGCTGGCGTTGGTCGCTCAAGGCGAGTCGATGCGGAGTCGCACGCTGCGCGAGTTGTTTGCTGAAGACGGCGAGCGTGGTCAGCGGCTCACGTGCGAAGCGGTCGGCTTGTATCTGGATTATTCCAAAAATCGCATCACTTCAGAAACGCTGCGATTGCTGATCGGCTTGGCCGATGAGTGCGGCCTGCGCGAGCGGATTGCCGCGATGTTTTCCGGCGAGCGGATCAACATCACCGAGAATCGGGCCGTGCTGCACGTGGCGTTGCGGGCACCGCGGGGCAGCTCGATTCGCGTGGACGGCAAGAACGTGGTGCCGCACGTGCATGCGGTACTCGATCGGATGACCGGCTTCGCATGCCGCGTGCGCGGCGGACAGTGGGTCGGGCACACGGGCCAACGAATTCGCAACGTTGTCAATATCGGCATCGGCGGTTCCGATCTGGGGCCGGTGATGGCTTACGAAGCACTGCGGCATTACAGCGACCGCGGCCTCGTGTTTCGATTCATTTCAAATGTGGATGGGACCGATTTCGCCGAAGCGACCCACGACCTCGACCCGGCAGAGACGGTGGTAATCGTGTCGTCGAAAACGTTCACCACACAGGAAACGATGACGAACGCCCAGACGGCCCGCAGGTGGCTGCTCGCGGCGTTCGGCGGCGATGAGCGAGCAGTCGCCAAGCATTTTGTGGCCGTTTCAACAAATGCCACGAAGGTTGCCGAGTTCGGCATCGATACCGCGAACATGTTCGAGTTCTGGGATTGGGTCGGCGGACGCTACTCGATGGACTCGGCCATCGGCCTCTCGACAATGCTCGCCATCGGACCCGATCATTTCCGCGAACTTCTCGCGGGGTTCCACGAAATGGATGAGCATTTTCGCTCTGCGCCCTTCGACCGTAACTTGCCCGTGTTGCTCGCGCTTCTTACCGTGTGGAACACGAACTTTTTGGGTGCCGAAACGGTGGCCGTCCTGCCGTACGACCAGTACCTCAAGCGGTTCCCGGCGTATCTGCAGCAGCTTACGATGGAAAGCAACGGCAAACGCGTAACACTTGCCGGCCGCGATGTGGATTACGCTACAAGTCCAATCTACTGGGGCGAACCGGGCACCAACGGGCAGCACTCGTTCTACCAACTAATTCACCAAGGCACGCGCCTGATACCGTGCGATTTCATCGCGTTTGTGGAGTCACTCAACCCGCTCGGGCCTCATCATGCGATGCTGCTGGCGAACGTGCTTGCGCAGGCCGAGGCGCTGGCGTTCGGCAAAACGGCCGACGAGGTGCGCGCGGAAGGCACGGCCGAGTGGCTTGTGCCGCATCGCACGTTCCCGGGCAATCGGCCGTCGAACGTGCTCATGGCCCAACGACTATCGCCGGCCGTGCTCGGCAAATTGGTCGCGCTGTACGAGCACGCGGTTTTTGTCGAAGGCATTTTGTGGAACGTCGATAGCTTCGACCAATGGGGCGTGGAGCTTGGCAAGGTGTTGGCGCAACGAATTTTGGGAGAGCTGCAGTCGAAGGCCGCCCCCGCGCCGGCACATGATAGCTCGACCAACGAGTTGATCCGCCGCTGCCGCCAAGGGAAGTAAACCGCCCCATGGGGCGTCCATTTTCCTTAGTGATTGAGCGATGTGAGATTCGGAGGAATGTTGTGGAAGGCGTCTCCGACGCTGATTCCGCCCGAGCTTCGAAAACAATTTGAAGTGCGACGTTCCATCGGGCTCGGAGGCCCTACCCATAAACCATACTTGGTAGATTCGAAGCACTTTTTCCCGCAGGCTGGTATTGCATTCTCCCCCGAGTGGCGGTGCGCTGTTTCTAATGTACCAGGGAATAGAAGTCTTCTAGGTCTTCTGTTGGTAACGTTTGTTTTCGCAAGGGTTGGCGAATCGTGCCGTAAAGTGCATTGGGGCGCGCTCTCGAAGGCACGTTTCCTGTTTCAAGTCCCCACAACTAGGAGTGATCTGATGA
>JADZFK010000145.1 GCA_020849945.1 Pirellulales bacterium
ATATCGGAGGATTGGAGGAAATCTCGGATGACGACACGGGCCTCGGCCACCTTTTTTTGCCGGTGCAGGTTTCTGGCCAGATCGATCCTCAGGAACGAGTTGTTCGGTTTGAGTTCGATCAGTTTGTGGAGATGAGGCTCGGCCCTGTCGAACTCGTTTTTTCTGACCAACAAGTCGACGAGCGACTTGCGTGGCAAGTAGGCCTCGGGGGAGCGTTGAACGGCCCGATCAAAGTATTCGATCGCCTTGGCCTCGTTCCCCGCGGCTTGGCAATCTTGGGCGAGGGACAACAACACGGGTGGTGGAGCGTCGTCAAACCCCGCCAGTATCTCCAACAACTTGGTGCTTCGGTCGCCCATTTTTCTGCTCTGGTAGCGTTCGGCGACGAACATGACGTACCCGATCACCGAGGGTGAATTGCCCGCAAGCTGGGCCAACTCGCGTACTGTTTGGAACTCGCGTTCGAAATTGCTCTCGCTATAGGCCTTCTGGGCCGCGATCAACAGATCGGCAATTCGAAACAGTTCTTGAACCGGCTTCTCGGAAGGCTGTTGATCGAACGGCCAGGCATGAGAACGCACCCCGGCCAGGAAATCGTGGATTGGCTGAAGCTCCATTTGCCTGTGTTGAAACAGACTCTTGGGCGTACTGAATTCAATAAAAGGGTAGTCATCGGTGTTCAGGGGTGCCCCCTCGCACCACTTTGCCAATTCCGTGGGGCCACAAACAAACAACAGGGGCAGTCCGTCTTCGTTGGATAAGAACTTGGGTGGGGTGAGCTTGGTCTTCCTGAACAACTCGGCGTGTTTGCGGACTGCGTCCTTATCCAGCCGCAGTTCATCTCGGTAGCCGGTCAAGCACAGGATGGGATACTCGATGTCGTAATCGTTTCTCCACAGCACGGTATTCGGGAACACCTTGGTCATGCTAGCCGTGATGACGCGCAATTCCTCCACCGACAGTTGATAACCGGGCAGGCATTGGGCGAAAATCCCCCCGGGTGCCAGTCGTTTTCGCGCTGCCTCATAGTGCTCTACGCTGTAGAGGTCGCCGGTGCCCGCATGCCAAGGAACAAACAGGTCGCTTATGATCACGTCGAACGGTTCGTTGGTTCCAGCCAGATAATTGCGACCGTCTTCCACCAAGACCTCGACGGAATCGACCTGGGTGATATTCCCATTCCATTTAGTGAACAAGGGCAGGGCGTCGGCTACACCGGGTAATAGTTCCACGGCCACCACGCGCTCCACGGGAAAATCTAATGCGGAGCAGACCGTCATGCCCGTGGCAACCCCCACGAAGGCAATTCGGCGAGGATTGGGGTGCAGCATGAGTGGCAGTCGCCCCTGCCGGACTTCGCGGTCGGCACCGGCACTCGAGCCGAGCGTGTATTCGTGATTGACCTTGAGCACACGATGCCCGTCGGAACGTTCGACGACCGCGACCGTGGCGTCGGCCCCATCGTGGAAGCTGACGAGCTTCTGTCCTGGTTCGAGCCGCACGAGTTGCACGTTCCAGCCGCCCAACAAGAACCACCCTACCATCATGGCCAGGCAGGCGGTGGAGCCTAGCCAGCGGCGTAAGCCGCGATGGCCGTAGTGCTGTGCCAAAACCGCCGTGATGCCATAGACGCCGGTGACCGCGAGAGACGTTAGCCCCAAGCCCAGGCGTGGCAGAAGCACGAAGCCGGTCACCATCGAACCGGTGACGGCCGCCAGTGTGTTGACGCCCGTCAGTAAGCCAACCACCCTGCCGCTTTGCACGCGGTCGGCCGCCGCGAGCTTCCACGTGCAGGGAAGCACAACGCCAATCAACAGCATCGAAGGCCCTAGGATGACGGCGCTGGTGATCGCGTAGCGAATCATCCGCTCGGTAAAGGTGTCGTCGGCTCCGTAACCCGCATAAAAGGGCAAGCCACGAAACACCAAGGGTGTAATCAGCAACACGGCCACGGCGGCCGTTTGCGTCCACGCGAGAAACTTCCAAACATTCTGTTGGTCGAGGTTGCGAGCCACCCACACGGCTGCCAGGGCTAGAAAGGCGAGCACGAATACAAGCATGAGTGAGAAGCTGTACACCGAGCCTTCCGAGTGGTAGCTCAACATGCGAAAGTAGACGACCTCTAGCGCCAGGCTGCCGAAGCCAGACAAGCCCGCGAGCAGCAACAGCGGAAGGGATAGACGCCCGCTGTGCGTGTTCGACGTGGCGATGTCGGCTGGCTTTTCGGAGGATGCGTCCGCAGCCTCCTCGGAAGGTTGCCTCGACAACATCCAGGCCGTGACGCCGACGATGGCATTCATGGCGGCCGCCAAATAGATGCTGCCACGAATCCCTAGCGAGACCGGCAGAAGGAACCCCGCCAGAAAAGCGCCCGCCATCGCACCAAATGTGTTCAGGGCATAGAGAAGCCCCGTATCTCTTGCGAAACGGTCTACCCCCGTAACGACCACGCGCGAGATGAGTGGCAGTGTCGTCCCCATGGCGATCGTCGGTGGCACCAAGGCAACGACCGAGAGCAGTGCACGGACAACAAACAGCGCCGAGGGAATGCCTTCACACCACGCATAAAGAGAGGGATAAACGGCCTGGTAAGTAACCATCCAGAGCGGTGTTGCCAGTGCGGCAACCGCGACCACCAATTCTGCAATGGCATAGCGGCCGAGGGGATTGCCAGAACGAGAAAGACGAGCGCCAAGAAAACAACCGACCGCGATGCCCCCCAAGAAGGTGGCAAGCACCAACGACGCCGCCTCGACGGAACTGCCGAGAACGAGCCGCAACTCGCGCATCCAGATGACTTCATAGACGAGGCCCGTGGCACCGCTTATGAAGAACATCAGGTAGATGGCTAGGTTTCGCAACGTATGCAAGCCTAAGGAGTTACAATCGAATCTCGACGAGCGGGCATAGAGACGATCGACGATTTCCGAGGAGTCGGTACCCTGTGTACCAGAAGAACAGATAAGTAGCGGAGCCGCTAGGGATACCCGCATTCATTATAATTCCAGCGGTGGAAATAACCCTAAAGTTTATTTGTTTTATTGGGGGTTTTTTCCTTGTGCCTTCACCAAATTCGATTACACTGTGGGTGTCGGCGAGCACTGCGCTCGGGCACATCGGGATAAGAGTTGGGGAGAATATACGCCAAACTTTTTGGGTGTGGCTACAACTCAATCTGGGAGGATCGTTCTAATGAGCTCTCGGCACCACAGCTACGTCCGTGTTTTTCTGTTCTCTCTCTGTTCACTAGCGGTTGCTATTATTGCTTGCCCAACCGCGTTCGGCCAATACTTGACGGGGCCAGGCGCGGGGCCACCCACGCCCTTGGGAACTACCACTGGCGGCGTTTCTGGTGGCAAAGGCTTGGATTCGTCCTACAAGACAGCTCCTCTTACGTCGGGCCAGTTGCTCTCGGTTCCGATCGCGGTTCACAATTCCTCCACGGTCACGCTTCCCAACTGGGCAGGCGTGTTGGTGGAGGTCCACTTGGCGGACCCCAGCGAAGTGGATATCACCGCCGTGAAGGTGGGTGGCATTCCGGTTCCGAACCCATTCCCCATTTCAGGGCCTGGAAGCACCGTTGCGATGTTTACCGTGTGGCATCCAGCCGCCTTTGCGTCTGGAATTGCGTTGCAGCCAAGTAGTGGCATGCCGGCCATCACGCTTGATTTCGTCGCGAAGAACACCACCCCGATCAACAACAGTGATGTGGATATCAACATTCGGTTTGCCGATATCTACCATCAACCCGGTTACGTTTCTGTCCAACGTTCGGTTCATACGGCAACGGCTCTCATTCACCTGAATCCTGCCCCTGGCAGCACTACTGTCTGGAAACGTACTCCAGGATCAACGACATGGCATTGGGAAGATAGCCACCGCGTTTTGGTTCCTAGTTCGATCCACGACTTGGAAGGCTTGCATCTTACTGCAAACGGGCATCAGGCAGCGAACAGCCAGTACCCATTTCCCCAACATGACCCGTCCTCCCAGCTTGAAAGCAAGTATGTCATTCCACGTGGGGTGGATCCAGAAAATGGTCACTTCCTTCACTTTCCCGCTGGCATTGTGCATCGGGTGGCAACCTGGATCCCGTTCCACCGCATAGGAGGTCGTGCTGGCAGCACGTGGATCAATCCGGGCGGTACTTGGGCCACCACCTTTTCGGCCTTCATTCCTGGTAGCCAGATGTTCGCGATGCCTTTCCTTGCAACGGCGAGCATCGGAATCGAACACGTCCCCGAGCCAGTCGCGCCTCTGTTGCTTCTGGGTGGGGTCGCTTCTCTGACGTTTGGTTACCGAGCTCGTCGGCATCGCCTGCAGTTGGCGTAAGCCGCCGTACATCCATTAAAGATTTCCACCCGAGCCGCAACTTCGCCAAGGTTGCGGCTCGTTTGTTTGGTTTGCCAGGCATGTTTGTCAACTTGAGGGTGCAAGTCCCTTAGGAACGGCTCAAAAACAACATGGTAGTTTGGTAGGCTATCGTGGTTCCCTATCGTTCAGGAGGCTCGACGATGGACGGTTATCCGGCAGCGGTCGAGAAGCAGATGGTTTACTTTTTCCAGTCTCTTTCGGAGAAGGACCGGCGGCGGTATGCTGCGGTCGAAGCGGCCAAGCTGGGGCACGGGGGGACGGCTTACCTGGCCCGATTGTTTGGTTGCAAGGTCGATACGATTGAGCACGGCAAGCGAGACGTCGAGCAGTTGCCGAAGGACGAGACTGCGGGGCGCGTCCGAAAAAAAGGGGGGGGCGAAAACAAGCTAGCTTCGCCAACCCGCGGTTGGTGGACCACTTGTAGGAGGTGGTCGCAGGCCACACGGCCGGTTCGCCCGACGAGCCGGACAGGTTGTGGACGAACCGTTCGCCGCGCCAGATCGCCGAGGAGCTTTGCGAACAAGGCAGTCCGGTTTCGGCGAACACGGTGAACCGGTTGCTGCGAGAGGAACTGGGGGTGTCGCATCGGGCGTTGGCAATAACCTTGTCCACCGGTGCCAGCGAGGACCGCGCGGCGCAGTTCGAGCGAATGCTTCATTGGCGAGAAAAGTTTGTGCGAAAGGGTTGGGCCGCGCTGTCGATCGACACGAAGAAGGAAGAAAAAGGAGTTGTTGGGCGATTACCACCGCCCCGGCAAGGCTTGGTGCGAGGAGCTCGCTCGGGCCTGGGACCATGATTTCACCAGCTTGGCTACTCGCGATTCTACAGCTACGACTTGGTCGGCAACCTCACCCAAAAAATCGACCGCAACACCCATGTCATCCAGTACGATTACGACCGGCTCGACCGCCTCACGACCGAGTCGTGGTACGGGGGTGTCAACTCGACTTCGCCGGAACGCGAAATTGCTTTCTCCTATGACCTAGTTGGCCGCCTTACTTACGCCGGCGATGCTGATGCCGAAAAATATCTAATTTACGGGAGGCCTGATTTAGACAGCCCTATATTTGAGTGGTCCGTATTGAGTGGACTCGCACCGTCAGCTGGAGTTGAATTGACGTACGATCTCAGTGGCCAACTCGTCAGTACCCATGTGAATCTGGATGAAACTCCAGATAATCATCAAGATTACAGCTACGAATCCGCTCGGCCATCAACTTAACCAAAGGTTCGACCAACTCACCTGCACACCGCATCCACGCGCACATCGTGCTGCGAGCGACGTGCACCTTCTGCCGCTCGAAGATGTTTTCGAGCCGGTAGA
>JADZFK010000146.1 GCA_020849945.1 Pirellulales bacterium
GCCGCTAACTTGAATTGACATTTCATCACAAGATCGGTGCGAGATGAGTACATTTGGCATGGACCTGCTGCCCTGCAAGCGCGAGGTCATCCAATGCCAAAGGGAGAGGGTTCTCGGATAGGGTCTCACTTCACTTCCGAATCGAACGGGGTCGAACGACTTGCGGATTGACTTTCGGTGCCGCCGGCGGGGGTTGCATCGTCTGCATAGAAGCGGGTGGTTTCTTCGGCGGCGAGCTTGATCTCCAATTCGCGGCACAGCACTTCGGTCCGGAATACATGGGTTCCGGGTTGCAGTGCGTGGGCGCGAATCCGCAGGACGATCTCGCGGCCTGCCGCGAGGTCTTCAATCGGCTTGAACGAAACGCGTCCGTCGGCGACGGAGTACATCGCACCTTCGGCCTGCTCCGGTTCGATTCCTTCGGAGAACAAGGCGACGACATGAACATCCTTGGCGGCGCTGGCGCCACGATTCTGGATGTGAATTTCATAAACGGCTGGGCTGCCGACGGCGATCGGGCCGCTCGGGTCGACCACGTTCAGTTTCAGGTCGGCAATTGCCACGACGTTGGTCTCGGCAATCTTGCTGGCGGAGAGCGTTCCCTCGGCATTGGCGGCCGAGAGCTTCACCACGTTCTTGCCCGCGGTCTTCAGCACGCACTTCAGTTCGAGGAAGGCATCATCACCGGGGCCGAGCGTGCCAAGTCGCCAAGAAACGGTGCGGCTGGCGGCGTCGTAGGTTTGGCCGTCGCTGGCGCTGGTGAACTCGGCACCGGCGGGCAGGGTCATCTGCACGGTAACTTGCTCGGCCGGGGCCGTGCCGGGATTGCGGGCACGCAGGTAATACGTGGCCAGGGTGTCGGCGTACTTTGTGCTGGGGCCACGCCAATCGAGTTCGAGTTCGGGTTTACGGCAGAAGATTTCTTTCGCGCTTTCGCACGTGAGATCGCCCGCGGCAGAGGCAATCGCTTTCACTTGCAGCTTTCCGGCATCGCGCGGCGTGAGTTCGATCTCTAGCGATTGGCTCGCGCCGGCTGGTAGGTCGCCCACGGTGTGGCTTGTTGCCGATTCCTGGCCGCCGCCGGGGGGCAGCAAGTCGATCTTCACGTTCTCTGCCGTGCCGGTGCCAGGGTTCGTCAGCGTGATTTTGAACACCTGCGGCTTCTCGAACAGCACTTCGTTCGGGCCGCTAATTTCGACATTCAACTTAGCTTCTTGCACTTCGACCACGGCACGCGAGGCGACTGGTGCCAGAGTCCAATTGATGCCCAGTTCCAGCGGGCGGCTCTCTCGCGGCACAAGACGCACTTCGAGCGTTTCCGAGGCGTGTTGATCCAACCGATTCAAATGCCACTGCAATTGCCCGTTCGTTTGTCCATCTTGCGCCGTTTGAACAACTCCTTGCGTGGCTGATGTGTTCATTACGTCGGCACCGGCGGGCACCACGATGGTTGCCACAATACCCTCGGCGGGCACATCGCTGGAGTTTTGCAGTCGCACTCGGTAGGTGGCTTCTCGACCAACGAGAATCTGCTTGGGGCCACGGATATCGGCCGTTAGCACGGGCGTGTGGTTGGAAGCCAGCACGTTTGGCTCGGCGTTTCGTGCGGTTGTTGTGGAAGCCGCGGTCGATGGAGCGACGGTTGTGGAACCGCCGAACGGCTCGCCGCGTGATTGCGTTCGCGAGCTGGGGGGCCTGGAAAATGGCTTCGCGAAGGCGTTGCCGCCTCCGTAGGCCGAACGCGATTGCTGTGCCCCGTCGAATGCCTCGGCGGCGTAGCGAGAACTTACGGCATTGGCCGGTCGAGAGAGCGTCGGCGATTGCCCCCCATCCCCCGACGTGCTGGGAGTTGTTGCGATCGAACCTGGCGTTGCGGCCGATTCCTCCGTCGCCATATCTGTTTGGCCAGAAGGTGCGGAGTCGGTAACCATCGTTTCCTCGGCGGCCGGTGAACTACTCGACCCACGCGTTGCCGGGAAGTGAGCGTCGGCCGTGGCGGTGGTTTCCGCCGCGATTGCCGCTTGTTGCGACCCCTGTCGTGGCAACGTGCTGCCGTTCGGTGGGGAACTGGCCGAAGCCGAAGGTGGGAACGTGCCCGAGAGCTCGCGTCGCATATCATCTGCGGAAAGGTGTGGAGTCGATCGTCGGCCAGGCGAACCGCGGGTGACGGGCGTGCCCTCTCCCAATGATTCGGCGGGCGCGGCAAGCGGTTCACGAGTGGCCGTTCGCAAGCCGGCGGTTTCTGGCGTTGGCTGTGCGGTCATCGGTGAAGTGTTCGCTACGCCGCGAGGCTGGTTGGGGCTGCTCGCACGGGCTGCCGAACCCGCTCGTGGCAAGGGCGTTCCGCCCAGCCCCGGGAGCGTGGCTTCCGGAATAATCGTGGGATCGGGAGGCAGTGCGGCTACCCTGGTGCCGTTTGGAGTTGGGCCACCTGCGCGGTACTGCGAAGTTGCGCCCGCATTGTTCGTGCTTTGGCCGCGGGCGTTGTTACCCGCCGTGGAAGTATTCCCCGATTGCTGAGTGTGTGACTGCTGGGGGCGCGACGGCGTCGTCTTGTTTCCGTTGTTTTTTTGTTGCGGCTTTTCGTAGCGCCACCCAAACCAATTCGGCAAGAAGGAACGCCCGCCGCTGCTCTCGGCAGTCTGCGATTCTTGGCTTGCGACCGGCGTAACCGTGTACCGTTCGCGTGAGTTGGCGGGATCGATACCGGTGCGATTCCAGCCGGGCCGCAATTGCGAAACTTGCCCCGAGCCGGTCGCCGGGGCGGCGCCACTCTGGCCCAGCCCATCGGTAGCCAACAGGCAGCTCAACACAATTCCGCACACGAACGAGAGACGCATCATGGTCGCATCCTTGCGATGAAGCGAATGGATAAGATGAGAAGACAAGCCCGCGGGGCCGACCCATTTCCCCAAGAGCTGGGGACAATGGCTCGAACCTACCAACGGTTAGTTCATCCAACTGTCGGACGATTATCGGCGGCGGATCATAGCCAAGTTTACCGATTTTGGGAAGAATGCCGGTTAAGAAATGTGGGGTGTATGGGAGGAGTGGGTATTCCGTTATTCGCCTGCACGTGTGAACCGCTATTTTTTGATTCTTTGTCATCCGTTTGGCGGTATTCAAGCAGGAACCCGGTGGAGTAGCCCTGCATTGCCTATTTCCCCCCAATTCCTTTTACGGGCTACATTCGATAGAATGACATGTTTATTGCTAGCCTTTCACCCTCTCCACGATCCAGGGCCGATCCGTTGTTTTGGGAATCCAGAAACTGGAAATTTAGTCAGCCCCTGGCTTTGCCGGGGGTTCAACACAATAGCTTGTGATGATTAACGTCCGGCAGAGCCGGGGCTTCCCTACGTGAAAAACGGATTGGCTCCTTCGCCCGATCATGAGCACTTCCCCGCGTACGCTATTCGAGAAAATCTGGAACCGGCATGTCGTCTTCGAGGAGCCAGGTCGGCAGAGCATTCTTTACATTGATTTACACCTCGTACACGAAGTGACCAGCCCGCAAGCTTTCGAGGGTTTGCGGCTTGCTGGGCGGAAGGTGCGTCGGCCAGAGCGAACGTTGTCGACCGTCGATCACAACATCCCCACAACGGACCGCAGCCTGCCGATTGTTGATCCGATCTCGAAGCAGCAGATCGATACGCTTCGCAACAACTGCGGCGAGTTCGGCATCACGCTGTACGATATCCACGACCCCCGGCAGGGCATTGTGCATGTGATTGGCCCCGAGCAGGGCTACACGCAGCCGGGCATGACGATTGTGTGTGGCGATAGCCACACCTCTACGCACGGGGCATTCGGCGCGCTTGCGTTCGGCATTGGCACGAGCGAGGTCGAGCATGTGCTCGCCACTCAAACGCTGTTGCAATCGAAGCCGAAGACGCTCGAACTTCGCGTCGATGGCAAACTCGGCCTTGGCGTTTCGGCGAAGGATGTCATTCTGTACCTCATCGGCCAAATGAGCACCAGCGGGGGCGTTGGGTATTGCATCGAATACACGGGCGAGGTGATCCGCGCGCTGAGCATGGAAAACCGCATGACGGTGTGCAACATGACGATCGAAGGCGGCGCACGTGCCGGGCTGATTGCGCCGGACGACACCACGTTCAGTTACCTGCGTGGGCGGCCCCACGCGCCGCAAGGGGCCGCGTTCGAACGGGCGGTCGAAGAGTGGCGCAAACTCCCCACCGACGCCGGCGCGACGTACGACAAATCGCTCCGTTTCGACGGGGGGCAGATCGCGCCGCAGGTTTCGTGGGGGACAAACCCTGGGCAGGTCGCGCCGGTCGATGGCCACTTGCCAACGCCCGCCGACTTCAGCGACCCGAACGAACAGAAGGCGGCCACCAGCGCGCTGGATTACATGGGCCTGAGCGGCGGCGAAGCCATCTGCGACCTGAAGCTCGACCGCGTGTTCATCGGTTCCTGCACGAACGGGCGAATCGAAGACCTTCGCGCGGCGGCCGCCATCGCACGTGGCCACAAGGTGGCCAGCCACGTTCATGCGATGGTTGTCCCCGGTAGCGGTTTGGTTAAGAAGCAAGCCGAGCAAGAAGGGTTGGACCGCATCTTCAAGGAAGCTGGTTTCGAATGGCGCGAAGCCGGTTGCAGCATGTGCCTGGCGATGAACCCCGACAAGCTGGAACCGGGCGAGCGATGTGCTTCAACCTCCAATCGCAACTTCGAAGGCCGGCAAGGCCGCGGCGGTCGTACGCACCTTGTTTCGCCCGCGATGGCGGCGGCGGCGGCGTGTGCGGGGCATTTTGTGGACATTCGCAACTGGCAAAAACTATAGCAGCTGTTAGCTGTTCGCCTTCGGACTTCCTTATTCCTTATTTCGCCTTTACGCAAATGACTCCTTTTACTCAACACACAGGCCTGGTTGTCGCGATGGATCGGGCCAATGTAGATACCGATCAGATCATTCCGAAGCAGTTCCTCAAGCGGATCGAGCGAACGGGCTTTGGCGAGTTCCTGTTTTGGGATTGGGCCCGCGACCCAAGCGGCAAGCCGATTGCCGAGTTTGAGTTGAATCGTCCGGAAGCAAAGGGGGCGAGTGTGCTTGTAGCGCGGCGCAACTTTGGCTGTGGTTCGAGCCGCGAGCATGCGCCGTGGGCATTGGAGGATTGGGGTTTCCGCGTGATCATTGCGCCCAGCTTTGCCGATATCTTCTACAACAACTGCTTCAAGAACGGCATGTTGCCGATCGTGCTTGCCGAGGCCGAGGTGGACGAACTGTTCGCCCGGGCGGCAAAGTATGGCGGCTATCGACTGACGGCCGATCTCGAACGGCAAACGCTAAGCGATGAGCACGGACTGAGCCTGAAGTTTGAAGTCGAACCGTTCCGCCGCCACTGCCTTCTCAACGGCCTGGACGACATCGGCCTCACACTGGAACACGAAGAAAAAATTTCCGACTTCGAGCGGGCACACTCGGGGGTATGCGGTTAGCCAAGAACACTTACACGAAGCGGCTGGTTATTTGGAAGGTGGGCAATTGGTTTCGGTACAGGTGGCGAAGAGAAGCGGTTCAAACAGCGGCCTGGCGGCCGCCGCTAAGTCGAATTAACATTGAACTTTAAGCTCGGAGCGGCAAACCCATGAACGGACGAGGAAATCGCGGCAAGCGGCCCATCCGCCGCACGTTCGCCGCTTGGTTCCGAGCCTTCGTTCCGATTGCCTTGGGTGCATGGCCATTCTTAGGGATGGCCCGCATGGGCTTGGCCGACGAGCCTGCTTTCCACAAGCTGCTCGGCGGGCTACGTTCTCCGTGCTCGATCGCGATTCGACCCGAAATCGATGGCGCGACGCAAGTGTTCGTTGCCGATCGTGGATCGGGGCGGGTCCTCCGGATCGATGGGGGCCGCTCCTCGGACGCGCCAACCCAGGAGGCGATCGAGGCGGTCGTCGGTTTTCCGACCGCGGCGGCGGCCATCGAACAACCCGACGCCGTGGGCGTGCAATCGATCCTGTTTCTCGACCAACTGCGTTTGGTCGCCTCGGGCCGCGAATCGTCGGGGCAGCCGTTTCTCAACATCTACGAACTATCCGGGCAAACTGGCGCGTTGCCATTCACTTCGCCGAAGCAAATCGCAAAGCTGCCGAGCAAGAGCCTGCCAGGCGAAGCGATTTTCCATCTGCACGACCTGAGCCGCTCGCGGGCGAACGATTTGGTGCCCGACTTCTTGCTTGCAGCCGCTTCTGGTGAAGCGGGGGTGAAGCCGCTGTGGCGGATCGGGCTGGCCGCCAACACGCTGGGAGACGTAACACCGTATGCGGCCACGTTGGCGGCCGACGCGGCTTCGAGCCATGTGGTTTCGATCGGCTCGATTGCAACGGCTCCGACCGGTCATTGGGTGATTGCGAGCCGCAACACGGCCGCCCCCCCTGCGGGCGACCTCGTGACGTTCCTCATGCCCCACAATGGCCAAGTGGCTATGCAAATCACCACGTCGCTGCCAAGAATCGTGGCACTTGCTTACCATCCGCGAACGGGCGAGCTTTTTGCGGCAAGCGCCGCCACGGGGGATGGCACTCGGGGCGGCATCTATCGCCTCGATGACGCGTCCACCCCCGGAAACCTCGGCTGCCGCGCCACCCCGGTTGCTTCTCTCGCTCGGCCAACGGCAATTGCCTTTGACCCGCTTGGCACGCTTTACGTGGCGGCTCTGGAGGCCGTTGGCGAGAAGCAGGCCGCGGGAGTTGTGCTGCGACTCGAACTAAGCACCAAGTGAACAGGAAGGTATGGAACGTGCCCGCCACGCCTTCCGTAAACACACGGGAACGCCACGATGTCTCGCCGAGAGAAGATTGAACAGATGTTGGCCGCTGAACCTGGCGATACGTTCCTGCGTTACAGCCTGGCGATGGAGTTAGACAAGGAAGGAAACCACGAAGCGAGCCTGGCGCTATTTGCAGAGCTAACGCACGACGAACCGGCGTACGTCCCGGCCTACTTTATGGCGGCCCAACAATTGGTGAGGCTGACCCGGTTCGAGGAAGCCCGCACGTTGCTTCGCAGCGGCATCGAAACCGCCACCCGGCAGCAAGACCTGCACGCCGCTGGAGAGATGAACGAGTTCTTGAAGTCATTCGGCCAAGCTTGACTATTGCATTTATTGGGGAACCACAAAAAGGACAGAATCTCACAAAACCAAGTCGATTTGAGTCTACTTTTCTGGGGCAGTGGGTTGCGCCGGTATCGCAAACGGCTTCATGCCAGCAACTTCAAGAACCCCCGTTGCCAGCTTGCAATGCAGACACCGCCTAGGCCCGAGTCCGGGCTAGACTCCTTGGGGGGGAACTGCTAATCTCCCGCTCCTCATCGGATAGTTCTTTTCTACCGTGATGGGTCGCCGGGCCCACACTACCGATAACCGAACGCGGGAACTTGGTGCGCGGTGCTGCCATTTATGGGTGCGGCTGCCGCGGGGCTGATCTACTCATCGCATGGTTGCAGTTGGCGTGCGTCGTAGCGGCCACGCAAGGGAGATCGATTTGGCTACAGGAGCGGCAAGTACGGCTTGGGGTGCGGGCAGCGGCGAGCAGCGTGGTGCGTTGCTGGGCCGGGGCCAAGACCTCATTCTGCCCGTCGCCATCATCGCCAGTGTGCTGGTGATCATGGTGCCGCTGCCGGCTGCCGTGATGGATGTGCTGCTGTCGGCGAACATCACCGTGGCGGTACTCGTGCTTCTGACGACCATCTACGTTCGCCAACCGCTGGAGTTCAGCGTTTTCCCCTCGATGCTTCTTGCGACGACGCTTGCGAGGCTGGTGCTGAATGTCGCCACGACGAGGCTGGTGTTAACGCGAGCGGGCGTGGATGGGCTGAACGCGGCTGGCCATGTGGTATCGTCGTTTGCCGATTTCGTTGCTGGCGACAAGGTGGTGGTGGGGATTATCATCTTCATCATCATCGTGGTGATTCAGTTCGTGGTGATTACGAAAGGTGCGACGCGGATCAGCGAAGTGGCAGCTCGATTCGCGCTCGATGGCATGCCGGGCAAGCAGATGGCGATCGACGCCGACCTGAACGCGGGGATCATCGACGAGCGCGAGGCCCAATCGCGGCGGCTCGAAATTACGCGGCAGGCCGACTTCTACGGGGCGATGGACGGTGCCAGTAAATTCGTCCGCGGCGATGCCATCGCTGGCATCATCATCACGCTGATTAACATCGTGGGTGGCCTGATTATTGGCATGGTGGAGTTCGGCATGCCGCTAAGCAAAGCCGCCGAGGTGTTCACCCACCTGACGATCGGCGATGGTTTAGTAAGCCAGGTGCCAGCCTTTCTGATTTCGCTCGCCGCGGGTTTGCTTGTTACGCGTAGCACGCAGAAGGCCAACCTACCGCGTGAATTCATGCAGCAAATTTTCTCGCGGCCGCAAGCGCTTGCGGTGACGGGCGGATTCTTGGCGATTCTCATTTTTACGAGTTTGCCTCGTGTGCCGCTGCTGGCCCTTGCCGGTTCGTGTTTGGGCCTGGCACGGATCACGACGCGGCGCGAGGGTGAAGCGGCCCTCTCGGCCTCGCAACAGGCTGAGAAGGAGAAGAACGCGAAACCGACCGAGGAACGGGTCGAGGATTACCTCACGGTCGACCCGATGGAGATCGAACTTGGCGTGGGGCTCATTCGGCTGGCCGACCCGAATCGTGGCGGCGACCTGCTCGATCGCGTGCAGAAAGTCCGCCAGAACATCGCCAGTGAGATTGGCATCTTGATGCCGAAGGTTCGCATCCGAGACAACATGCGGCTTGAGCCGAATCAGTACCGAATCAAGATTGCCGACATACCCGTTGCCCAAGACGAGCTTCAACCGACCTACCTGCTGGCGATCGACTCGGGGGCGACCACGGGGCGAGTCGATGGCATCGCCACGAAAGACCCCGCGTTTGGCACCGAGGCCCTGTGGATCAACCCTGGTTTAAGCGACCAGGCCGAGATGTACGGTTACACGGTCGTCGAGTCCGGCGCCGTGTTGGCCACGCATTTGACCGAGGTTTGCCGAAAGCACGCCGACGAAATCCTGACGCGAGATTCCACGAAGCACCTCATCGACGAGCTAAAGGCGACATCGCCGACCGTGGTGGGCGAATTGATTCCGAGCGTGATGTCGCTGGCCGAGGTGCAGGCGATCTTGCACCTGCTGCTCCGCGAGCAGGTTTCCATTCGGCAGTTGAGCGTGATCTTGGAAACGTTGGGCGACTACGCGTCGCGCACCAAGGACCCAATTTTGCTTGCCGAGTACGTGCGGCATCGTTTGGCGAGGCAGATTTGCACGCGGTATCGCAACGCGGAAAACGAACTGTATGTCGTGGCTCTGGACCCTGCGTTGGAAGACAAGATTCGAGGCGGGTTCGAGCATACCGAGCGTGGACTTTTCGTTCGGCTCGCGCCGCAGAGTGTGGAAGCGATCTGCCGCTCGATGACGCAGGAGATAAGTCGGCTCACGACCAGTGGGCATGCCCCGGCGGTTCTGGTAAGCCCGCAGATTCGGGCGGCCGTGAAGCGAATCACGGAGAACCACCTGCCCCAACTGGTCGTGATGAGTTTCAACGAAGTGACACGCGATACGAAGATCGTGACGGTCGGCATGGTTGCGGATGTTAGGGGGGGTTAGTCGTTAGTCGTTAGATAGTGGTTTGTTGATATGGATATTAGAACATTCAAAGCGAGAACGATGCGGGACGCGCTTGAGCTTGTCCGGCGTGAGCTGGGGCCCGAGGCGTCGGTGTTGCACACGCGCGAGGTGAACGCGGGGCCGTTGCGGCGGCTCGTGTTTGGTCGTCGCTACGAAGTGGCGGCCAGCGTCGCGGTACAAGTGCCGAGCAAGTTCTCGGGCGATATTGGTGACTTGTCGCTGGACCATGCTGGCCGCCCACGCGTGCCCCAGGGGCTTCATGTTCCCCCACCAAGCCCCGCGCAAGACGCATGGGAAGGGACGACCGGCGAGGATCGCGCTGAATCCGCGCGGGGACTCGCGGACATGGACTATCGAACACGATACCGCGAAGACTTCCGCCGCCAAGTTGCCGGCCAATTGGGCGAGCTTCAGGCGATGGTCGAGAAGCTGTGCGAACAGGCATCTTCGGCCCCGACGCACGACCTGCCCGAAGCGCTCTTTCGAACGTTTACCGATCTGATCGACGCAGAGGTAGATGAATCGATTGCGCGCGAGTGGATAGAACGCCTGCGGCGCGAGGAGAACGCTTCCGTATGGGGCGATGCAGCCGTGGCGAAGGCCCGGATCATCGAATTGTTGGAAGATGATATCCGCGTGAGCGGGCCTATTCGCACGGAAGCGGGGAAGTGCAAGCTCGTGGCGCTCGTGGGGCCAACGGGTGTCGGCAAGACGACGACCATCGCCAAGCTGGCGGCCAACTATCGACTTCGGGAACGTCGGCGAGTCGGCCTGATTACTGTTGATACGTACCGCGTGGCGGCGGTCGAGCAGCTTCGCACCTATGCAGACATCATCGACCTACCGATGGAAGTTGTCGCCACGCCACGGGAAATGCGCGAGGCCGTTGCCCGCATGAGCCACCTGGACCTGGTACTCATGGACACGGCCGGCCGAAGCCCGCGCGACGAAGTGAAAATCCAGGAGCTTAAATCGATGCTTTCGGAAGCGGAACCCGATGAGGTTCACCTTGTGCTGAGCAGCGCGGCCGGGGCCAATAGTCTTCTTGGCACGGCTGAGAAGTTTGCCGAGGTGGGCACGACGGCGATGGTACTCACCAAGCTGGACGAAACCCACGGTTTGGGCCACCTCGTTTCGCTTGTCCGTGGTTGCCGCCTGCCCGTCAGCTACCTTACCGACGGGCAAAACGTGCCTGATGACATCCAAGTTGCACAGCGAGGCACGATGGCCGAGCGGCTGCTCGGCATGTAGCGGCAATTTCAAGACGAGTTATTTGTTTTGGGCCACCACTCCTTCGCTACTCATCAAACCATGCGCGACCAAGCTGAACAACTTCGAGCACTGATGGAAGCAACCGGCCCGATCGCCGCTGGTCCTTTGAACCTGCCCCTGCTCACCGTGACCGGCAGCCAACCTAAAGTCGGCACGACAACCGTGGCGCTGAATCTGGCCGCGGTGATGGCAGACCGCGGGTGGAATGTGTTGCTGATCGATGCCGCGGATCATCGCGGCGAAGAAATGTGGCGGGCCGAGGCTCGCGACAAGATTCGCTTCGGGCTGGCTGACCTCCTTGCCGGCAGTTGCCACCTAAGTGATGCGCTCGTCGCCGGACCGGCTGGGATTTCGATGCTCCTCAATCGCGAATCAAGTCATCGAACCAAGCAGACGGGCACCGCAACGCGATCCATGCGAAATGCGGGAGACTCTCGCCACGCCCGGCAGCGACTTACGGCGGAATTGGAATCGGCAGAAGCGGAGTTCGATCTCATGATTGTGGATGCCGGCTTTGGCACAAGCGAGCTTGCGCCCCTGTTTTGGTCGGAGTCGCGTGAAATTGTGCTCGTCACCACGCCCGCCGACAACGCGGTTCTCGATGCCTACACGACGCTCAAGCGAATTCTTTCGGTTGCCGCTGAAGCACGAGCGAGGTTGCTGGTCAATCAAGCCCGATCTCGGGCGGTGGCCGACGGCGTTCAACGAAATATGGATAGTTCGAGCCGCAGGTTTCTGCATCGGGCCCTGCCGGCCCTGCCAGCGCTGCCGAACCACGTGGTGCTCGACCACACAAACTCGGAGACTTGCCACGAGCCGCGGGTGTGGCGTCACGCAAACACGCCGTTCGGGCACGCGGTACTGTGGCTCGGTCGGGCGGTGAGCGAACTGCTGGAACGCAACCCGGTTCAACGTGAACTGGAGCTGAGATGCGTTGGAGATGCGAGGTAGTAAGTTGGTTTCGAGAAGACAACGTACTCCTTTCGCTCCGCGAGAGGAAATGCATCTCGGGGAGTGAGATGAGTACATTTTATCTTGTGGAACAAGATGGGTACGTTCAAACGGCGCGGCTAGCAGATGAGATGTAGCGTGATACGAATGAAGAAAACATGCAAGCAATCGACTTCGATTCAAGAACGAGCAGCGGCCGTTCCGATAAAGAGCGACATGGAACCGCCGCGCGAGCATGGTTCAAAATGGCGCGTTTACGTCGAGTTTGACGGCTCAGCAAGGATCGTTCATGGGTCGAACTTACGCCGGAGTATTGGGTTCGTTGGCCATGACGGTCATCGTATTCCGGGGCTATCTGGCATCGTCCGGCGTCGAGGCCACGCTTTGGCAAGCGGTAGGCGCGCTGATTGTTTTTTCTTCGATCGGTGCAATTCTTGGGCAACTTGCTCAATCGACGGTCGAGGAATCGGTACGTTCGACCTTGGAAGAACAATTGTCTGAAAAACCATCGGGCACTTAGGTTGATCGGCTCAACCGGTGCCTGAATTCTCTCATCTAGTTACAACCATAACCAACCTGGAACACGTTCCATCGAGACGGACCTCGATGCAGGCCCCCGCGGGGGCCAGTGATCGGTCACGGAGGACAACATGGCGATAGCGACAGCAACCCGTCGGCAAGCAACCCCAGAGGAAATTGCCGAGATTTGGAAAGAATTCAAGGCCGATCCGAAGAACAAAACCCTGCGGAATCGGCTTATCGAGCAGTACTTGCCGTTGGTGAAGTACAACGGCGAGCGGATATGGTCGCGTTTGCCCGATGGCGTGGAGTTGGACGACCTCATCTCGGCCGGGATTTTCGGCCTGATGGATGCGATCAACGCCTTCGATATGAGCCGGGGCGTGAAGTTTGAAACGTATTGCGTGCCGCGGATACGAGGCGCGATGCTGGACGAATTGCGGACCATGGACTGGGTGCCGCGTTTGGTGCGCAGCAAAGCTAGCAAACTCAACGAGGGCGTTAAGACGCTTGAAGCGAAGCTGGGCCGCACCCCGAACGAAAACGAGTTGGCTCAGCACATGGGCATCGAAGTTGCTGAACTGGAAAAGCTGATAACGGACGCAAACGCCGTCAATCTCATCAGCCTGAACAAGAAATGGTACGAAACCGATAGCTACAAGGACGTTCGTGAAATCGACATTCTGGAGGATAAGAAGGGAGAAGACCCGACGAAGCGTATCCAGAAATCGGACCTGATGCGGCTGGTAACCAAGGGGCTGAATCGCAACGAGCGGTTGATTATCATCTTGTACTATTATGAAGAACTCACTATGAAAGAGATCGGAGCGACGCTGGACCTATCGGAAAGCCGCGTGAGCCAGATGCACAGCGCGATCGTACAACGGTTGCAGGGCCAGCTCGGCAAACGTCGCCCCGAGTTCGGTGCCACGGCGTAACGCGGCCGTTCGACGAACGCGATAAGACATGCAAGCAGCCGCCGGCAATAACCGGCGGTTCTTCTTCGGAAATACCATGGGCATCGGCCGGCGGCTAATTGGAAGGCTGTTTGGTACGTTGGGTTCGAATCGGCGCTTTCGAGTTCTCCGATAAGTACTGGTGAGCGACGGATGGGCAATAACCTTAAACTGGCTGAGTTCGACCCCCAGAACGACCGCTCGTTGCGGATGTTGTGGCGAGAGGTGAAGCGACATCCGGCGTATCGGGTTCTCAAGTCGCCGGGAGACTTTCTGATTGGCCTTGCCCCCCGGGCGTGGAGGCTGGCCACGCAAACCTTTCGCCAACTGCCGACGACGGTCATCGTCGGCGCGCAGAAGGCGGGGACGACGCAGCTTTACGCCTATCTGGTGAAGCATCCGCGCTGCTTCGAGGCGGCCAATAAGGAAGTCTCGTATTTCTCGAAACACGCCCAACGATCGGTGGCCTGGTATCGTTCGCGGTTTCCGCTTTCTTACCAAGTGAATCGCAAGCGTGGGCACGTGATGGAGGCGTCGCCCTCGTACTTGCCGACGCCTAGCGCGCTGCGGCAGATGCAACAGGTGTTGCCAAAGGCACGAATGGTGGCGCTGCTGCGCGACCCTGTATCGCGAGCATTCTCGCATTATCAGCACCGCAAGACTCGGCATCTGGAGTCGCGCGGCTTTGCGGAATGCGTCGAGGAAGAATTGCGGGCCAACGAGTTTCCGCCCGAGCTTGGCGTGTGCCTGGACCCGAACGCGGCCCCTATGCTCGGTTACGTGGCGCGGGGGTATTACGCGCTGCAACTCGAACTGCTGCTCAAGCTCTATCCACGGGTTCGCGTGCTCATTATGGATAGTTCGAGCCTGTTCAAAGATACGGCCGCCGCGTGCAATCGCGTATTCGACTACATGGGGCTAGAGAGCTTCGATGTCGAACCGACGAAGATATTCAATCGTGGCGATTACCGCGAGGTCATCGACCCCGCCGTGGCGGAGCGGCTCCGCGAACACTATCGCCCCTACGATGCACTGCTTTGCGATTTGCTCGGCCAGGAATTCGGATGGATGGGGCAAGTGGCCGTGCCCACCTCTCAAGCGGCCTGACCTGCTAATAGGGACGGTGCCACGCCGCACTTCTTGGCACTGCGAATGAGTTGAGCCCGCGCACGGCGTTGCGCTGCTTCTGCTGAACGGGGCGAGCGGTGGAACCGGCTCTTATCGAGGTCGATCAGCCACAACTCGCCCGAGGGGTCGAGAATGAAATTGCCCAGGTTTGTGTCGCTCAGGCCCACGCGAAGCTCGACCAATTTTTTCCACACGGCTTCGAGTTGGCCCCACAAGTGTGATTGAGCTACGACGTCGGTTGCCTGGTCGGCAATGAGCGAGCGCAACGTGCGGCCCTCGACGTAGGGATAAAGTAAGAAAGAATCGCGACGCAACACGCCCCATCGATTTTCAACGCACGCGACCGGCCGCGGCGTAAGAATGCCGGCGTCGGCAAGCCGGTGCGAGAAAAGCCATGTGCTCCATGCCCGCGCCTGTTCCACCAATTGCTTGAGCGCATGACGGCGAGTCGGCTCTACATAATGCTTTAGCACGAACGGACGACCTTCCCAAGCAATTCGCACGGTTTGCCGAGCGCCGTTGGCCCGCAACTGCTCGCCAAGCCCGACCAATCCCGCTGGGTTCTGCCATAGCTCGTTGGCCAGGCTGGCCGGTAACGCCGTGTCGCAATGCGCGACCCGCCCCAACGAGCGTCGGATTTCGAATGGACAGCACTTCAATTTGGGCACGGAATGCACAGTCATCGAATCGATCTCTGCGACGAAGCCAATGTCATGTCGAATAGCCGCGATGGGATGCATCGCAGTCAAGAGGGGCCTTAGCTTTGCAGATAACCGCATTTCGCGTCAGGCCAACTTGGCGGTTGCCGCTGATGCTGGCACACCCTATGATGGCGCGGCTACGCAAACTAACGAGATTTATTTAGCCGACACGTTTCGGGTCGGGAAACGGGACTTGAAATCTCAGGCTTTGTCTCCGAACTTCCCTCCCTTTTAGGGGAGGGGTTGGGGGAGGGTTCGGGGATTGCCGCAGTCTTGGCCTTAATTGAACCGCTACCCGATCCAAGACAGGTTATGCGACAAGGCCTCTTGTTTCCTTCAATTGTTATTTCCGGGCCCACAGGGCTGGGCTATTTATGGGAGTGGTCGCGGTGTTGATGCTGGCAGAGACGACGGGTAGTGCAGCCGCGGAGAAGGCGCTGGAACACTTGGTGTTGCCGTGGCCTTATTGGGTCGCGTTCTGCGTCGGCACACTCGTGATGCTTGCGCTCGACATGTTCGTCTTCCACCGCGATTCGCACGAGCCTTCGTTCCGCGAATCGGCTTTGTGGACCCTTTTCTGGTGCAGTTTGGCGCTCGTATTCAATGGTGTGCTTTGGTACTGGGCCGGACCGATTCATGCCATCCACTTCTTCACGGGCTACCTTGTCGAGTGGTCGCTCTCGATGGACAACGTCTTCGTGTTCCTCGTCATCTTTGGCTACTTCGGCGTACCCATGAAGTACCAATACCGCGTGCTGTTCTGGGGCATTCTGGGCGCGATCGTCATGCGTCTTACCTTCATTCTCGTACTGGGCAAGCTGCTCGAACATTACGAATGGGTCTTCTACATTTTCGGCGGGTTTCTTATTTGGACAGGCATCAAGCTGGCCTCTGCCCACGGCAGCGAAACTCACCCCGACCAAAACATCGTGTTGCGGATTGCCCGCCGATACTTGCGAGTCGCCCAAGGTACGCATGGCAACAAGTTCTTCGTGCGCGAGGGGGGGCGACGGATGGTTACCTCACTGTTCCTCGTGCTGCTGGTTATCGAGAGCACCGATGTCGTGTTCGCGATCGACAGCGTGCCCGCCATCTTCGGCATTACGAGCGATCGATTCGTCATCTTCACCTCGAATGTGTTTGCGATTATGGGCCTAAGGGCGTTGTACTTCCTGTTGGCCGGCGTGATGGATTTGTTCCGGTACCTGAGCTACGGCCTGTCGGCCATCCTGGTGTTTATTGGCGTGAAGATGATGCTTCACCGGTGGTGGCACCCTGCCCCGTGGCTTTCGCTGCTGGTGATCGTCGGCTTGTTGGGCGTATCCATCGGAGCCTCGTTGTGTGCCGCCCGCCGGGAAGCGTCTGCTGCCCCTGCCGAGCCGAAATCGTGAGATTTCGTGTGCCGGAAGCGTAAGCGACCGGAGCACTTCCGCCAAATTTCTATCGACCGGTTCGCACTTACGGAGCATAATGGAGTATGGAACCAGGCTGCGGTTAGGGGCCGCGATGCCGGGAGAGAGAGCGTGAGATATGCTTCAAATAAGACCATGCCATTTCGGATTGCGGATTTTGGATTCCGGATTCCAAACCGAATTTTGCGGCACATTAATCCGCAATCCGAAATCCGCAATCCGAAATCTGCTTTCCGGCCCTCGACCCTCGACCCTCGACTCTCGCCCCCTACATGGTTTCACTCTCGTCGAGATGCTCGTTGCGATGGCCATCACGCTTGTGATGATGGCGGCCGTGGTGACGCTGTTTGCGAACGTCAGCAATAGCGTGCGGAACCGGCGGGCCACGATGCGGCTCAACGCCGATATCCGCCAGGCTCGCAACGTCTTGCAGCAAGACCTGCAAGGCGCGACGTGCCCGGGCCTTACGTGGCAAAAGCCGGAGTCGAATGTTGGGTACATCGAGTTGATCGAAGGGCCGCACCGCGAAGGTAATGCCAGTCGACTCGTTGACGGCATTGATAGCCCACTCGCCCCTGATTTCAACCCTGAGATCGACCACGGCCTTTCGATCTTACCTTCAAGCAACCTGCCTTTCACGACCGCGAATCCTACTTGGGTCACCGATGGCGGGGGCCTCGGCGATTACGATGATGTCCTCATGCTGACGGTTCGCAATGAGCAGAAACCGTTTGTCGGGCGGTCGCCTACAAGCCTCAATGCGCCCAACGGCTTTGATGGCTGGACCGCCGAGACGATCGAATCGCAGTTGGCCGAGGTGGTGTGGTTCTCTTTGGAGAACCCTGAAGCCAGCAGTAACGCGGAAAGTTTTTTTGGCGA
>JADZFK010000147.1 GCA_020849945.1 Pirellulales bacterium
CCCCGACGACCAAACCGCCCCATCGGGCCGCCCGGCGCTACGCTCGGATCCGAACCCGTGCCCAACTGCTGGGCAAGTACCGAACGGCTGATGATCTCTTGCCGCTTCACGGCACCGGCGATCTGCGCCGCTTCGATCGGTTCGGCGCGTCGCCCCTGATCCAGATTGAATACGACCATCGCGTCCTTGTCATCCACGGCAATTTGTTGCCGCTCGTGCTGCACCTGGCCCGACCGCATGTGCGTGTAAACATCCACGGTTACTTTTCCGGCGGCCACTTCGCCCCACACGCGGCGGATACGAACTCGGTACGTGCCGGCAAAACCCTTCGGGCAAACGTAAACTTCGTTGGCCTCTTCGTTCAAGTTATCCTTCGTCGCAAAGTCGTCGCCCAGCTTCACGCCGCCGCCCGGCGTCCGCGGTTCGGCCAACGAGCAGATCGAACCCGTGGGTTCCTCAACCGAAACATCGATATCGGCTTGCCCCGTCCACGAAACGCGAACGAAGCAATCGCGAACGACGGCCTCCTGCAATTCCTTCAGAAACGCTTCGCGTTCCGCATCGCGCCCTTCGCTCGCCATCCGTTCGAGTGTCGCCTTGGCAACACGCGAGGCCGTTCGTTCAATTTCGGACATCTCGGTCGGCCAGGCCTGGCTCAAAATTCCCACGGTTGCCCATCGCACGCCACTCAGATCGCCGGCCTCCTCGGCACATCGCAGGCCGAAGGCGTACGCTTCAGCCCGAAGCGGCTCCACCTTGGCCACCTGTTGGCAAACCAGCATCGCCCGACGCGATAGCCCCAACCGCGACAGATACTGCGCGATGTACATCATTTCGTCGGCCGATGTGCTGAAATCGGCGGCCGACATGACGGCCCGCTCGATCTGTGCTTTCGAATCTCCGTTGAGCTCCATGGCGATGCCGAGCGATTCGTACATCCACGATTGCGGCTGCCCGTTGCGCAGCGCGCCGTGGATCAAGGCAACGGCATCGGCGTACTTCTTCTCGCCCATGAGTTGCCGGACGGCCTGCCGCACGGCGGCCTGATCGGCTCGCGCTTGGCGGAAGAACGTGTTCCAGTACTCGGTGGGGTTTGCGTGGGCTTGGGCCAGATCGATGGGCTGGCCCACCGTGGCGTTCGCGCGCGGGGTACCGTGAATCGCAGGCGCGGTGCGATTGGCGGGCGCATCCTCGGGCACGCTGAAGAAGCCGCCACCGCCGCCACCCAAGCCGCCGCCACCACCGCCGAAACCGCCGCCACCGCCGCCAAAACCACCGCCGCCGCCGCCAAAACCGCCGCCGCCACTCATGCCACCACCGCCGCCGCCCATCATGCCGCCGCCCATGCCGCCGCCGCCAAGCTGCGTGGCATCAATCGGCAACACCAGGTCGGCCACCGGGTAAACCTTGACGACCAGATTCTCTTCCGCGCGCTGTGGCGTGGTAATCATCAACACTTCATCTTGAACGAGGTACGTGAGTTGCAGATTCTTTAGCATGAGCCGCAACGCCGAACGCAGCGATACGTTGTGCAGGTTGACCGTCACGGGCTCATCCGAACCAACGCCCGCCTCATCGAGCGCGGGGTGATCGATCTGGATCGGAATCCCATAGTCTTCGCTCAGCCTCGTCACCACATCATTGAGCGGCGTGTCCGTAAAATCGAGACCCGAACTCTCGAGCGGCGAACGGAGCGCCTTCTCGATCCGCTGCTCCGCCTCGCCCGTCGCCTTCAGGTCCATCGAGCCGTAGCGATCCTTGCGGCGATTCGACAGTTCCTCCCACACCGGCGCCGCCGGGTAAACAATCGGTGGATCATCCGGGAACGGCACCGATGACTTCTCCACCTCGTAGAGCGTGTTGAAGTAATTCGTCCAACGTGCGGCTCGCGTCACTTGCATCAGGTAATCGTTGCGACGCAGTTCACTGGAAACAAGCGCCCCAACCGGTGTAACACCGTGCGGATCGACCTCCTTGATCGTGGTCGCCACCTCCAGCGCCTCATCGAATCGATTCTCATCCACCAGCGATGCAAAGCGATCCACCAACTGCTTTTCCTTTTCGCGGCTTCGCGCCATACGGTCGGTAAGTAATCGCCGCTCGCGGGCGGCCGCCAGCTCTTCCTCCTGCTCGGCGTCCAATTCGTCTTTGATGACGGCTTGATGCTGCGCCTCGCGGAGCGCGGCGGAAACCTTGTCCACCAGTTGTGCGCGTACATCCGGCGCCAACTCCGGCGCTCGCTCCACGTTCTGCAACGTTAACTTCAAGTTTTGGATCGCGGTTTGCGGATCGTTGCCCATCAACTTACGCGCATCGACCACGGCATTCTCCACCTCGCGGCGAAGCATCTGGCCAAACACGCGACGCTGCTGCTCGACTTCGTCCAGCAGCGCGCCCTGCCCTGCAAACTGATCGGTAATCGCACCTTCCGCTGGCGGACCCGCCGGCGGCGCGGCAGGAACCGCGGCACCAGGCGCGGCGGCTTGCGGAGCCAACACCGTGTGCTCGCGTACCAGGCTCAGGTCGTCGCCCGTCGCCCCGCCCGGTGCGGCGGCTTGCGGCGGTGTAGCTTGCGGCGGTGAGACATTCGCAGGAGCGGCTTGCGGCGGAACCGCCGTGGCTTGCGCTACCGGCTTTGCTTGCGTCCGTTTCTTCTCGATCACGCGCTCTACGGTCTTCGCTTTGATGTTGCCCGGATCGCGGGCCAAAATCGCTTGGACCGCGACTTGGGCGGCACCCACATCGCCGGTCGCCACAGCGCGCTCGGCCAGGTCGGTCAGGCCATCGAGGCCCGCTTGCGCCATACGCCCTGTTTCCGCCAGGCCCTCCGTTCCAACGCTCGGCAGCGAGATGCCGTTATCGGCCTTGGCCAAATTCACCACCTGGGGCAAGTACGCGTAGTTCGCGCCGCCATCGCTCGGTGTGGCTTCAAATGCAATCTCCTGGGCCTTCCCCTCGGCCGTGAAACTCGCCGTTAGGGCGAGTGGCTTATCGATCGACTCGGCCGCTACGCCCACGACGATCGTATCGCGATCCGATCGGAGCGGTGGCATCGTGGTGGGATACACTTCGCCCAAAGCGGTCGGCCAAGTCACTTCCGTTGGCCAATAAACCCGGGCATGCGCCCATTCCGCCATCCGCGCGCCAACCTCGGCACCACGCCGAAGGTTTTCTTCCCGCGCACGTTCGGCCGATATCTTTTCCACTTCATCCGCCACGCTTAGCGGTTCGGCAACGTACAAGTTTCCGCCCGTTTGGTTCGCAAGGGCGGCCAACAACTGGCCATCGATTTGCGGGCCAATCGCATAGCTGCTCACCGATACATGCGACTTCGCCAATTCGCCCACCAACGCCGCAAACGACTTGCCACCCAGCAAGTTCGCGCTGCTGCGGCCATCGCCAATGTAAAGCAACACGCGGCCTTCCGGGCGGGCCGTATCGAACCGAGCCACCGCCGCGCGAAGCACGCCTTCCATATCGGTCGAGCCAAGCGGCGATTCGCCACGCAACGACTCAACCGCCGCTTGCAATTCGGAACTTCCCGCCGACACAAACTCGGCCGTCATGGGCCGTGCGTCGAGATCGACCGCCAGAATCTGCACACGATCCTTGGCGCCCAACTTGGTCAGGCACGCTTCGAGCGCGCTCAAAGCCGTCTCGCGATACGCGCCGGTTTGGCTCGCCGAGGTGTCGAAGAGAATCACCACATCGCGCTCGGCAACTTCCGCCTTGCCACCAGGCGGCGAAATGCTCAACGCAAAAAAGGTCTCGCCCGATTCGCCCGCTACGGTCTTTAGCTCCGCGACCGGGCCCGCCCCTTCCGCGGCCACCGCTTCGGCAGCAGAAAAACAAGCGGCCAGGCCAAACGCAATCAACAGCGTGTGCGCGATCCTGGCTCCGCCGACAAGACTCGAAAACATGCCTCTACTCCGATGAACCATCGACATGGTGATGCTCCGCAAGTGCGACGATAAGCGTGGCGCTCGTTGCTCCGGAAGCGAGGCCACTGGGTGCGTTCAAACTAGGTTCGGGTCGATATCGTGGTGGGCTACGATGCCAAACGGCGGGCGCGCAACGCGCCTGCCCGAAAACAGCCGCCTAGCCAAAAACAAACTCTCGGAACGTGGGGCGGCCCGCTAATGCCAAGCCGCATAACCACTTAACTTTCAGTGTATTCAGGTCGGCCGCCAAACGCCAATAGTTTTCCCAGCTTTCCCGCCCTCCCTAACACGTCCCAACCTCATGCCCGGGGCCGCTTTGTAGCAGTTTTCCCAGTCTTGCCGGGCCAGTTCCCCCAATCCAGGGGAAACGCCCCAGGGCTCCCTATGGCGTGGATTCCAACCCAAGTATCCGCTTTCACCCCAAAATCCCGTCCTCAACAGGCCACTCAACAGGCCACACACCTGTTCGCAACACAGGATTCAATTTCTTCCCCCGGCAACCCCGTTACGGGGCAAAGCATGTGCGAGGAGAAGAATTGATCATTGCAAATTGGTCATTTGAAATTTGGTCATTTCTGAAATGGTCCATGACAAATGACCAATTTGCAATGACCAATTTCTTCTCCGTGTCTCCGTGCTTTGTATGGATCTAGCCGAGCCGTATCGGCTCGGCCAACTGGCATGGGTTCCCACACCCGGTCGTCCGGCCCAGAGGGCCTGGCTATAAAGAATCAACACAGCCGCTCCGTGGTGAGAAACCCGGGCTAGATTCCGTGCCCTTATTGTAAGAATCGCAAAACCTCACAATTCTTCCATTGCCGTAAGCCTAGGATGCAGGGTAATTTAAGGGTGTTGGAACGAGCTCCTATCAAGCCAATTCAGCTTTCGCGTTAGGCTCGAAAAAAAGCTATATTTTTTCGTCGGGGCTTCCTAAACTAAATGAAGTGCTCCGAGGAAGCAGTAGTAAGTGAAGCCCATTCTTCAAGCACTATTGATGGCGGATCATGTCTACGTCGATGCCGCGACGAAGAAGAAGATCGTTGTCGGTATCTTCCACCGGATGACGTTCGCAACAAAACGCGAGGGCTTGGAAGCGCCCAATGCAGATGGTACCCGACAGATTCAAGTTCCACTCAGCGGGCACCTCTCTGGTTCTCCATTTTGTTATGTAAGCCTCACCGAGGTGCGAGGCAAGCAACCGTTTACGCTTCGCTTCGTGCATCTCGATGAGGACCGAGCCCTATTTCAGACAACATTTGAGGTAGAGTGCAACAATCCGCTTGAAACCATCGAAGCGGTATTCCCGCTCCCCTATCTGCCCGTCAAAGGCCCCGGCCATTACGCGCTAGAATTACTTTGGGGCATGGAGCCGCTTGGTTGCCATCGGATCGTCGCAGTTGAGGGACCGCAAAGAACGGGTGAGCAACCCCCGAATTCTGGAGTTTAGGCCATGATCCGCGAAGAACGGTTTGGATCTGAAGTGGCTATTCCCGTTTATCATTGGGAACCGTTGAGCGAACGCGCTTACGAGTGTCGCGTGCTGATCCGCCCTGAACCGGAAGGCGGATTCTCCGCATTCGCTTTGCGCCTGCCGGGCGTGGCCAGTCAAGGCGAGACCGAAGCCGAAGCCTTGGTCAACATTGCCGATGCGTTTGAGGCCGCTTTGCAATGCTACCTAGAATCCGGCGATATTCCGTGGAAAGACGCTGTTGTCGATCGCACAGCCGGTTGCATGGAACGCTGGATTCTGGTGAATGTTTGAACTGCCGGCAATTACTGGCAAACAGGCCATCAAGGCATTCGAGGCCGATGGTTGGTATGTGGCAAGGGTTTCTAAGTCCAGCCACCATGTCATGAAGAAGGACGGTCGCGTCCATCTCTTGACCATCCCCGTACACGGGAACAAGAATCTTAAGGCGGGCCTACTCCGCGCGCAGATTCGGCTTGCCGAACTTACCGTCGAGCAGTTCGTTAAATTGCTAGTGCTTTGACAGCTTGTCATTTCTCATTTCTCATTTCTCATTTCTCATTTCTGAAATGACCATTTTCAAGTGACCAATTTGCAATGACCAAGACTTCTCCATGACCAATCTGCTCCCTCCGTGTCTCCGTGCCTTGTATGTAGATAGCCGAGCCGTATCGGCTCGGCGAACTGGCATGGGTTCCTACACCCGGTCGTGCGGCCCAGAGGGCCGGGCTATAAAGAATCAACACAGCCGCTCTGTGGTGAAAATACCGGCCAAATTGTAGGATGTTGGTCGCGGCTTCTGTATTCGGGAATGCTCGTTATTCTGTTCAGAACTTGTTCGACCGGTTGAACCGATGGCGGTCATCGGCCGTATTTGCGAACGAACGGCTTGCCGTTATCGTAGAGCAGAAGGTGGCTTATCGGCCAATCGAACCCTCCTGTTTCTGGCGGCATTTCATGCAGGCCAGCAAAATGGAATCGTACCATGAGAAAACCTGTTCTTTATTGTTTGTTGAGTGCATTCGTCGGCGGATTCGTCGCGGTTTGGCTGGTGGAGAACCAGGGCGGTCTACTGGGGACAACCCCCGCCCACGCCCAGCCGCCGGGGGACTCTGGCTTCGCGGGGCCAGCCGTTTCGGGGCCGCAGTCGTCCACCATCAGGCCTGCCGCCATTGCCCCCAACCCCGAGCTAACGCCCGAAGAGCAGGTGAACGTGCGCGTTTACGAAGGGGCAAATCGCGGCGTGGTGAATATCCTGACCCGCACGGTTAGTTACGACCGCTTCTTCATGTTGCCCACACCTGGCGAAGGGGCTGGCTCCGGTTCCGTCATCGACAAACAGGGGCATATTCTCACGAATTTTCATGTGGTCGAAGGCGCAAGCAAGGTGCTCGTCAACCTGCCCGGCGCCAAGGAACCTTACGAAGGCGAGATCGTGGGCCAGGACCCCGATAACGATGTGGCCATCCTGAAAATCAACGCGCCCGCCGAAGAGTTGTATCCGGTGCCCATCGGCCGCTCGGATAATCTCCGGGTCGGCCAGCGGGTCTTTACGCTGGGGAACCCGTTCGGCCTCGAAGGGACTCTGACCACGGGGATCATTTCTAACTTGAATCGCACGTTGCCGAGCCGCACGGGGCACGACATGAAATCGATCATTCAAACCGACGCGGCCATGAACCCGGGCAACTCGGGCGGCCCACTGCTCGATACCGGTGGCCGGATGATCGGCATGAACGTGGCGATCGCTACCAAAACGGGTCAGAACGCGGGATTGGGCTTTGCTATTCCCGTCAATCGCATTCGCCAGATCGTGCCCCAACTCATCGCGCACGGCAAAGTGGTGCGGGCTGACATCGGCATCGTCGCCGTTAAGGAATTGGAGCACGGACTGCAAATTGTGGAAGTCAACAAAGGCGGACCGGCCGAACGCGCCGGCCTGCAAGGTTGGAAGCTCGTTCGACGCCGCGTCGTCCGCGGGCCGCTTACCTACGATGTCGAACGGCAGGACCCCAGCGGCGCCGATATCATCGTCGCCGTGGATCAACAACCGGTGGAATCGGCCAGCGCGTTTGTCGACAAAATCGAGGAGCATCAGCCGGGCGATCAACTCGTCCTCACCATCCTTCGCCAAGGAAAAACTTTGGAGATCACCGTTACCTTGGGTTCGAATTGAACCACGTCCTTTCAGCCAGCACGTCCTTTCGGCCAGAAGGTAAAGAGATTAGCCCGCATTTCTCACAATCAAAGCCACGGAGCCACGGAGAAAACCAGTAGCAAGTACCCCTACCACAGTAAACGGTGGAAACACCCTGTTTCGTAGCTACGGGCGACTTACCCTCTTCAAACGATCTCTTGGCTTGTGCTCCGTGTGCTCCGTGGTGAGAAATCCGGGTTAGCCAGGCGGCCAACGTTGCGACTTCCGCGAAATTAGCGGCCTGGCCGCGCGGTTCGTTCCGGCCCGGGGCGGATGTCGAGCGACAGGTCTTCAAACAGGCCGGCTCGCATGCGTTCGATGGCGATGGCACCCATCACGGCGTTGTCGGTGCAAAGATTCAACGGGGGGATATGCAGCTCGTAACCATTGGCTTGGGCCGAGGCTTGAAGTTGGGCGCGAAAGCGGCTGTTGGCCGCCACGCCGCCGCCCACGCAGAGCGTGCGGTAGCCCGTTTTTCGCAGTGCGAGTTCAGCCTTCGATACAAGGCACTCGACGACCGCTTCCTGGAAGCTGGCCGCGATGTCGGCCACTTCAGATTCAGGCAGCGGCTTCTGGGTTTGCCGCGAGTGGGGCGGGGCGTTGCCCATCGGTTGCGCATCGCGTTTTCCGGTGCCGACGACCTGGTATCGAACGGCCGTCTTCAGGCCGCTGAAGCTGAAATCGAGTCGCGTTTCGTCGTCCAGCAGCGGCCGTGGAAACCGGTACTTGTGCGGGTTGCCGGCCCGGGCCACGCGTTCGAGCGACGGACCGCCCGGGTACGGTAGCCCAAGCAGGCTGGCGACTTTGTCGAACGCTTCTCCCGCCGCATCGTCGATCGTGCCACCTATCGGCGTGAAATCGGTCGGCCCCTCGCAGCGATAAAGGTTCGAGTGCCCACCGCTCACGACCAACCCCACGCAGGGAAACACATCGCGCCCGCTCGCCAATCGACATGCATAGATGTGCGCCTGCAGATGATTGACGGCAAGCAGCGGCAGGCCGCCCGCTACGCACAGGGCCTTGGCGGCCGTCAGCCCAACAAGCAACGAGCCTGCCAACCCAGGCGTATGCGCAACGGCAACGGCGCTGAGGTCTGCAAGTCGCACATCGGCTTTGCGCAAGGCTTCATCGATCACCGGCAAAATACGCTCGACATGCGCCCGCGACGCGATCTCGGGCACCACGCCGCCAAAACGCTTGTGGATCGCATCTTGCGAAGCCACCACCGAAGAAAGAACTTCGAGCTGGTCGGAAATGACGGCCGCCGCCGTTTCGTCGCAAGTCGTTTCGATCGTCAGCAAAAGCATGGGAACAAACGAGAAAGGCGGAAGGATGGAAAAACGGAAGTGCAGAAGTCGTCAGGATCGAGGGTCGAGAGTTTAACGGCGGCAACGCCGCTCCTACCGCCAATCCCCAGGGCGGAGACTTACGTTTCGGTTTTCTTCACATGATGAACCCACGCGGGTGGTACGTTGGCAAGCACGAGGTCGCGGCGGATTTCGGCGGGGCCCAGCAACTCGTTGAGCACGCGGGCGATGCCGCGAAGTCGTTCGCGGTCGGATGCCGAACAGACCAGCGACTTGGCTCTGCGGATGGCGACGTATTCAAAGAAGCTCAGGGTGCCGCCCGGGCGAAGCAGGCTCATCATTTTTCCGAGCAGCATCTCCACGAGCGACACGCTAAAGTTGTTGAGCGGCAAGCCGGAAATAATGAGGTCGAACGGTTGCTCCTCGGGCAGGTCCTCCACACTGGCATGAACCATCTCGACGCGCGAAGCCGCCAAAGCGGCAGGCTGGGCGGCCTGAAGATGCTCGCGCAAATGGCCGACGAACGCCTCGTTCCGCTCGACCAGTGTGAGGTGATCGGCGGGGCCCAAGTCGCGGACGATGCGATCGGTGACCGCCCCGGTACCTGGCCCAACTTCGAGGATGCGGCGACCATCGGCCGCGTCGCCCTCGCGAACGAAATGGGAAAGCGCAGCGCACAACCGCGGCCCACTGGGCAATACGGCACCCGTCGTATGATACGCTTGGCGAAACTGCCTCCAGAAAACTCGGTAGTCAGCCAATCGTTGTCGCATTTGCAGAGTCGTTAGTCATTAGGATCGAAGGTCGAGAGTCTAGCGGCGGCGGCAACGCCGCACCTACCGCCAATCCCCATCACCTTCCAAAATCCGAAATCCGCCCCCTCGAACACCGAAACGAATTGCATCGTCGCGTAGATGAACCTACCAGAACGCGTGGCCGATTTCCACAAGAATTTTTGGCCACTTGGAGGGGGTAGGGTCGAGGGTCAGAAAGAAGTTTGTGCAGGGGGTGAGTGTTTAGCCGCGACGCGGAGCGGAGCGCGGGGTGGGCGAGAGGGTTGTGGCACGGACTTTAGTCCGTGAGGTAGCTCGCGCGGGGCCTGGCTGCACGGACTGAAGTCCGTGCCACGAGTTGGGGACACGGAGGAAGATGTGGTGCTTTGTCATTTGTCATTGGTCATTTGAAATTGGGTCATTTCTGAAATGGCCCATGACAAATGGCAGACTTGCAATGACCAATCTGAATTCTCTGTGTCTCGGCGAGTGGTACCCGGCGTACCGTGGAATCTACATTGATAGGGATGGTGAGTATTGATTACTTAGGGAATCGAGCGGCGCCCCCTTTGGTTGGTCCCCTCGCCCCTCACCCCTCACTCCTCGCCTCTCCAAGTGGCCAAAAATTCTAGTGGAACCTTGTACCGTAACCTGCTAAGATGCCCCCGGTTGATTTGCAGGCCGATTTGTAGGATGTGCCTCCGACCCCGATGAACCGTCGTCCCATTTAGCCCCCGGTCAATGACCGGGGGCTTTACGAAGCACCCACCCAGCACCAACCACCCTCCCCCGCGGTTAAATGTTCACAACCATGAGCAAAATCGACGATTATCGCCACACCCCACCCCGGGAAAACGCTTCATTTCCCGGAAAAGGCTCGCAACACCCGACGCAAAACTCGCCGATTATTGCATCCAAAACCACGTTTCCTCACCTGTTGCAATACGCGCAGTATTCCCGACCCGCCTTCGATCCTCGCGGTGGCACGGCCTCCCGGCCGTGCTGCTCGCTCGGGCCGCAGGTCTCCCCTTTCTCGCAGTGTAACCGTCACCCTCCCCGCCGCAAATTTGCCGCTTTGCGCAAGCATTCAGCCAAGGAATTGCCGACGGCTGGGGCGAACTTTCCTTAACTTGTTGTCGTAGTTACCTTTATGGCAACGACTTCGCCAAGCGGGATTTTTTCCGCAAGATGCCGGTGCCTTCCGGTAACTATCCTTTCAACCATGGCCAACGAGGATTCGACCGTGCAACACCCCTCGGCGGCAGCCGATGCGATTGACTGGCCCGCTGAGTTCGCTCGGCATGGGCGTTGGTTGCGCACGGTTGCCGCCGCGCGCGTGGGCGAATGGGCCGCTGTCGACGACTTGCTGCAAGAGGTTTCCCTGACGGCGATCCAGAAGGGCGCGCAGCTCCGCGATCCGCGGCGGGTTGCGGCTTGGCTGTACCGGCTCGTGGTTGTTGCCGCGCTCCAGTACCGCCGTCGCCAAGGCCGACGCCGAAAACACATCGAGCGTTACGCCAACCAACCGCCGCTTGCCGATGACACCCCGACGACTCCGCTCGGTTGGCTCCTCGCCGATGAACGCAAGACGCTCGTCCATCGAGCACTTGCCTTGCTGCCCCCGCGCGATGCGGAAATCATGCTCCTGAAATACACCGAAGATTGGTCCTATCAACAACTGGCCGACCACCTCGGCCTCTCGACGAGCGCCGTCGAAGCCCGGCTTCACCGCGCTCGCCACAAACTGCGAAAGGCATTGTACAAGTTCGATCCCAGCCTCAAAAGTTCGTGAACGATCATTCGCATGGCCGCGGCACGAAACGCCGACCCGCTTAACGGCAACGCCATGCGGAACGAAAACAACCCCTAAACCACCATGAAGAACGAGCAGCCCAACGACGACCTCCTCTTCGACCGCCTTGTTGATGGTGAACTCAACTCGGTCGAGCGGCGTGCTGTGCTTGAATCGCTCGCGACCCGCCCCGATGGCTGGCGGCGTTGTGCGATTGCTTTTCTCGAAGCGCAGGCCTGGCACGAAAGCCTGTCGGCATTGAGCGCCCACCACCGGCCCAACGAAGCGGAGATTATCGCCCCATTAAGGCCGTGCGATCAACCTCTCCGCGCGCGGCATGCCTCGGCCTGGCAGCGTCGTGCCCAGTGGTTGGCCATCGCCGCCTCGCTCGTCGTTGCGTTCAAGGTCGGGTCACTCCAACGCGAATCGGCTTCACAGCTTGCCACAACCCCAAACAATTCCGATGCCGAACTCACCCAATCGGCTTCGTCGCCCCCGGCCAATGCCCCTGCCTCCAAGCGGTCGGCCGACGCCCTCAACCTTTGGGTTCGAGACGATGGTGGCCAAATGCGCCGCGTCCGTGTGCCGCTCGTCGATGCCGCGGCTCTCGAACAGCAACTCGGTCTGCAATTCCAAACCGGCTTCCCCGACGAACTCCGCAATCGTCTCAAGAGCCAGGGTTACACGGTCCAATCCAAACGCCAGTACGCACCCTTATGGCTCGATAACGGTCAACCCATGATCGTCCCCGTCGAAGACACGAGGATCGTCCCTGTTAGTAATAAGGTGTATTGAAGCTGTTAGCTGTTAGCGGTTAGTGGTGATGCGGGGTGGGATAGTGGTTGGGCGGTCCGTTCCGAGCTTGTGATGAAATGCTAATTCGAGTTAGCGGCGCCCGCCAGGCCGCTGTTTTAACCGATCATCTCTACCACTTGTACCGAAACCGGTTCCCCACTTTCCAAAAGAATCACAGCCTCTCCGCGTGGTTGAGACAAGAGTCAAGAGCCAGAACCCTACTCCACTACTCCATTTCCCTTTCCTAGGAGCAAATCCCATGAGAATCGCTTCGTTTCGCAGTTTGATCGAATGGTCGTTGATGGTCGCGCTTGTACTTGGCGCGGGCGTCATGGCCCAAGCGCAGCAAGAGGAATCGCCCGAGGGCAAGGTCGTCAAGATCGGCCGCCCCGATGGCGACGCCCATGCGCCCAAACTTCCGCCGCCAGACGATGGATCACCGAGCGAGCCCGAACCCGACCAGCTTGCTGTTCCACGGTATTGGATCGGCATGCTCGGTAGTTCCATTCCGGCGGAGCATCCGCTCCGCGCCCATCTCGATCTGCCCGAGGACCAAGGTCTCCTCGTTGCCAACGTTGTGCCCGATAGCCCCGCCGCCAAGGCCGGCCTCAAGGTGCATGATATTCTCCTCCGCGCCAACGACACCGATCTTCACGAAATGCAAGACCTGGTCGAGCTGGTTGTAGCCCAAGGGCCTAAGCAGGGCACGATCGTGCTCGATATCCTTCGCCACAACAAACCTGAAACGGTCAACCTCGCGCCGGAAGAACGGCCTGCCAACGCTCCGATGCCCCAAGGCGGACCCTGGCCGGGCCGCTTCGGCGAGGACTTCGGCCCACTGCCCAACGAAATGATGGAACAGTTCGGCGGCCGTATGCCGATGCCATTCCAATTCCGCAACTTCGGCGATGGCACGATCGTCGGCCGCGGCATGGGCATGGCGCAAATGCCTAACGGGGTTTCGGTGAACATTCAAAAACAGGATGGCAAGCCGACCCGCATCACGGTTCAGCGCGGCAAGGAATCTTGGGAAATCGTCGGCGATGATCCCGATTCGCTCAAGCAATTGCCCGACGAGCTTCGCCCGTTCGTCGAGCAGTTGCTCCACGGCGGCAACCCGCATGCCTTCGTACCGAAGTTCGATCATCCCATCCCACGCGGCCCCATGATGGACGAGGGTCCGCTCCGCGATCGGCTCGAACGCATGGAGCGCCGACTCGAGGAACTGCAAGAGCGGTTCGGAAAAGAGAAACGGCCTGAGGAAGGCGAATCGAAGTAACAGGCCCAAGCCTTTCACCCTCGATGTCGTATTACCCAAGCCCCTTCCTTCTTGGAAGGGAGGGGCTTGTCGCTATTGCTTTTGAGCATGATCGCGGAGGAAGGCCGAGCCGAGAGGGCTCGGCTATGTTGTCTCATCAAGCCGAGTCGGCTCGGCTAGATCTGTGCGAGGCATGGGGGAGGATTGGTCATTGCAAATTGGTCATTGGTCATTTCAGAAATGGCCAAGTTCAAATGGCAAATCACTAATGGCCAATCGACCCGTCCTCCGTGTCTGTGGCGATGTGGTAAACTCTACATTCGCAGGATGCTCGCGTGGCGTGTGTATCGTGGCACGGACATTAGTCCGTACCGCGCATGGCAGCACCCGGGTGATATGGTCTCGGCGGTCTTTCGTTTCGGCCACAACTTGGTGCTGGTTGGTGATTCCGCGCTCCGCTTCGCGTCGCGGCTAAACGGTGTGGGGCGAGGGTCGAGGGTCGAGAGCCAGAACCCTACTCCGCTACTCCACTACTCTCCTCTCCAATACTTGCCCTTTCGATACGAGCTTTTCACGCAGTGCTGGGTAGGGCACATCTTGGACGGGCACGTCGCGTTCTTGCGCCAGTTCGGCCGCCACGGCTGCCGATTGCCCCAGGATCATGAACACCGGTTCCATCCGAATCGAGCCGTAGGCGATGTGTGAACTCGAGAGACAGACGGGCACGAGCAGGTTGTCGCACTCGTGTTTGCGCGGCACGATCGAGCGGTAACTGATGGGGTACGGCTTAAAGCCATGGACTTGCACGTCGCCTTCGTTTTGCATGTGCCCGCGTTCGTTGACGTACCGCTGGCAGTTGTGGCTATCCATGCCGTAGGCGCCCATGCCGACCGAATCGGCCGCCACATCTTTTCCGCGGCAGTTGTGTTCGGTCATCACGTACGCGGCGATCATCCGCCGCGCCTCGCGCACGTAGAGCTGGGTGGGCCAGTTGTCGTTCGATACGAATTCATCCTTGGCCAGCCCAAGCCGCTCGAACTCGGCCCGCACTTTGGGCGGCACCCGTGTGTGATTCGCCAGCGTCCACAACAGGCCTTGCTGGTACGAGCGATGGTCGGCGACGATCCGCTCGCGCGTGGCATGGCTGGCCTCGGGGTATTCGTAGTTGCCGCCAATGTAATCGGTTGAAACCGCGCCGTTATTGTTCGTATCGGTCTTGCGATTCGGCATCCACACGGGGTGCCACGGCGCGCGGTTATCACCCGCCTCGAAGTTCCGCAACAACAGTTCGTAGCGGGCTTCGTCGTAGTCGGCCGGCTTCGGCCAGGGGCGACGATTCGCCGCCACGTCGGTCGTGCATAGCCGAAAACAGTAGGCCTGCACGAGCGGGTCACCGGTCCCGGTCGCGGGCAGTTGCCGCGTTTGAATCCCCCACAACAATCCGGAAGCCGGGTCGCCTGGTTTCACGAACGGGTCGACACCTTTCACAAACCGATGATTCTTCTCATTCAACTTGGGCTGGACGCCGTTAAGCGTTTCGTCGTACACGCTGTTCGCCTCGCGTCCCACGTGGTACGCCACGCAGGCGGCGGCCATCAGGTCGCCTTCGTAGGTGGCATCGATGAACACGCGCCCCGCCACGCGGCGGCCCGACTCCAACTCAACCGACTCGATCCGCGCGCCGCGCTTCCGCACGCCCCCCTCTGCGCGATGGAGCCGCTCGTTGAGCAGCGGCTTCACGCCGACTTCGGCCAGCATCTGCGCGAACACTTGCGAGGCCACGTGGGGCTCGAACGTCCACATCGTGTTATCGGTGCGATGGTAGCGCGGGTTGCGGCCGTTGTAGGCGTCTCGCTCCTCGTGGACCCAGGAGTCGTCGCGCTCGTAGTACTGCCAGATGCGATGGTAGAACTCTCTTGCAAGCCCGCCGATCACTTGCTTGTTGCCGATATCGGTCGCGCCCAGTCCGCCGGTCGTCAGGCCGCCCAAGTGTTCGCTCGGTTCGATGAGCACGACCTTTGCCCCGCGGTGCGCGGCCTCGACCGCCGCCACGATTCCCGCTGAAGTGCCGCCGTAAATCACGATGTCGGCCGATTCCTGGGCCGCCGCCCGCGGAGCGTGAGAGGCCGCGAACACGAGCATCAACAACACACCAACCGTTTGATTTACCATCGTATAACCCCTTTCGTGGTTCAGCCGAGCGGCGACCTGCGAGCCGCGGTTCGGACCCCGAGCCACTGCGTTGTGCCAGTTCTTCGATTTCGGATTTCGGATTTCGGATTGAGGTGATGAACGATTTGCATTTTGAAAAGTCAGTTCGATTCACGCTCCGCTTCGCCGAGCCTTCGCGTCGCGGCTAAACGGTGTGGGGCGTGGGTTGAGGGTCGAGGGTCGAGGGGCAGAATTCGGTTTGGTTTTCTGGTGTACCATTTCAACCCGAAATGCATGATGCCGCAAGTTTGTTATACTGTCTCTTGGTGCGACCTTGTGCCCCCTGCCCCCCCATGAACAGTATGGATGACCAAAAGTCTTTCACCTTGCTGCGGAAGAGGCCCAATGTGCTTTGGTGGATTGGTGGTTTGTTTATGGTGCTCGTGATGGTGTTCTTGTATCAGCTCTTCGGGCCAAGCCCCAAAATTGTGGTGTCGCCGCAAACGACCGTCATCACCGGCCCGCTCGAAGCCGACGGCCTGCCTAACTACGAAGCCTACCAGCTCGCCCAAATGCGCGAAGGCGTGACGCCCCAAAACAACGCCGCCGCGCTCCTCTGGCCGGCCATCTGGCCCGGTGAACTATCTCCAACGGATTGGGCCGCCGTTGCCGCCGAACTCGGGTTGGACGAAGTTCCCGATCCCAAGAAGGCACTCGTGCCCACGTACATGGCAATCCTGGAGGAAATGCGCCGCCGCGCACCAAGCCCGGAGGATGAAAACGCCGACTCTTACATCCCCGAAAACCTTGCCGACGATTTACACGATCAGGTTATGGCCCGCCCCTGGAAGGCACAAATGTACCCGTGGCTCGCCCAATGGGTGAAGGATAGCCAACAGCCGCTCGACATGATCGTCGCCGGCTCGCGCCGCTCGCGCTGTTACTTCCCTTCGCCCTCGCTGCACTATAAGGAGACCAGTCCTCTCGTAAGTGTGATACTGTCCGGCCAACAAAGTTCTCGCGAATGCGGCCGGTCACTCGCCACCCGCGCCATGCTCCACCTGGGCGAAGGTCGCCATGCCGAGGCCTGGAACGACCTGCTGGCGATCCACCGCGTGGGACGACTCGTGGCCCAAGGCCAGTTCCTAGTCGAAGACCTCATCGGCATTGCCCTCGACAATATCGCCAGCGAAGGCACGATGGCTTTGCTGGCCAGCGATCAACTCTCGGCCGAGCAGGCGCGCCAAATCGAGCGCGACCTACGCGCTCTCCCCTACTTCACCGACTTCGCCGACTCACTCGATAACTCGGAACGCCTGTCGTTCGCAAACGCCATCGTCGAATTCAAACGCGGCCGCATGTCCGATGAAAACTTCGGCTTCTTCGGAAACAACTCGGGTCTGGGGAACTTCCGCCATCTGAAGTCGTTCAACATCAATTGGAACGCAGTCCTCGTTCAAGGAAACGAGTTCTACGATCGTTACGTGAAGGCAGCACGCCTTCCCACGTTCGAAGCCCGGCAAACTGCCTACGCGCAGCTGGATGCGGAAATTCGCCGCCTCACCCAGATCGACGTCAGCCGAACCGTTGGTTCGCTCCTCAACCCGAGCGTTCGCAGCGACGCAGTTGCCTCGGTGTGGCTGGGGCTGTTTCTACCCGCCTTGCAAGCCGTTGATTCCGCTCAAAACCGCGTCAACACCAAGCTCGACCTTCTTCGCCTGGCCGCGGCGCTGGCCGTGTATCGCGCCGAACAAGGCGACTACCCGCAGAAGCTCGACGAGTTGGTGCCGGGGGTGGTTGAGAAGCTTCCGGTTGATCTTTATCACGCCAAGCCGTTTGTGTACACCAAGACGAAGGACGGCTACCTGCTTTATACGCTTGGCGAAAACGGCATCGACGAGGGGGGCAGCCACGAGAAAGACAACGTACTGGAAGGGCACACCGCGGACGAAATGGAAGGCACGGCGGCCGAGGCGGCCAAACAGAAAATACCGGCGGGGGCCGATGACCTCTCGATTCGCGTGCCGCGTTTGGTTGCTAAACCGATTGTGCTTCCGCCCGAGCCGATTGCGATTCCGGCCGCGCCTAACGTGCCCGATACGCGATGACCGTCAGGTCGTCGGGCTTTGAAGGCGTTTGCCCTTGCGGCGTTTCCATACGCTGCTGGGCAACTTGGACGAGTTCGCAGACGGCCTCTTCGAGCGGGCCGCGGCGAACCTTGTCGACGATTTCATCGGGCAGGAGATTGTCGAACAACCCGTCGCTGGCGAGGAGGAGCGTATCGCGGGGGGCGAGTTCGATGGGGGGGCCGATCTCGATCCGCATCTGGTTCGAGCCGATGACGTTCGAGATGACATGCCGGGCTTCGTGGTGGATGGCTTCCTCTTCTTTCATCAGGCCCGCTTCGACGGCGTAGCCGATGGGTGAATGGGGGATGCTCTGGAATTTGACTTTGCCTCGTTGGCCCATGACGAGGATTGCGGAATCGCCGACGTGGTATGGCCGAACGGTTCGATCTTGGATTTCGACGAGGGCCATGGTGGTGGCCGCCCCGGTGCCCAACTCGCGGACCGAGTGGTTAGCGGCCTCGAGGCCGTTGAGAATGGCCGACCGCAAGGCGGCCGCTTCGCCGTCGTTCAGCGCGGGAATGGCCTGCTGGAGGGATTCCTGGACGGCCTCGGCCGCGAGCCGGCTTGCACGTTCGCCGCCGGCGTGGCCACCCAGGCCATCGGCCACGGCCAGAACGCCGCTTGCGGGTCCTACCGGCCACAAGGCCGCCACGTCCTCGTTTGCCGTTTCTTTCTGGGGCGACCGGGTGGTGAAAACGGCGACCGTTCCACCGGCAAACTCGAAGGAGGCCACGTCCGACATCTGGGCCTCGAAGAGCATCGCCCCCAGCGAAGCGCCGCGCGTTCGCCGAGCGTTGGCTGCCAACATCGGGGGCAGCGTCAAATCGCTATCTAAGGTAAGTGTCTCAACCGTGCTCATGCGACTACTTCCGAAACGCGCCCCAAACCTGGCCAGCAAGCCCGATTGGTTCGAGCGGACCGGAAGCGTAAGTGTTTGGGGAAACCGGCCGAACCTACTGCATAATAGGGGAAAAACGGCCCGCAACCAACAAAAAATGGCCATTTCGGCGATGCCAGCAATGCTGGCAGTGTAGCGTTAACTGCTTGTTGCAAAAGGAGTTACGGCTCGATCAGGCCCGGTAAATTTCTTGCGATTTTAACGTGCTGCCTCCCCCGAAAACGCCGATTTCTTGGCTTATTCGTCAAGACCACCACTTCGCCCGATCCGCTTCGCCACCCCAAAATCACTGTCCCGCTTTATCACCGATTGGGCTACAATCCGCCCACTGTCAAACCACGGCATCTATCCAAAGAGATGCCCCGTTGGCCCACCGTCCTCGTCACGAGAAGGTTTTCTTGACATTACATACCGAACAGCGGAATGGCGACGATGAGCGGTGAAGAAGGCGGCCAGGAGGCCGCCGCTAGCCCTTGTTGGCCTGTTGGATTCCCCAACTTCTCTACACCACAATTCCCCAGTTCCCCATGAACCAGGCCCCCGCGCATGATGCTGCCGGCGTTCGTTCGCCTCGGATTTTGATTGTCCGCCTAACCGCGATCGGGGATGTGATTCACGGGATTCCCGTTGCGTGCGCGATCCGCGATGCGTTGCCGAACGCTTTCATTGGTTGGGTGGTCGAGGGCACGGCCGGGGATGTGCTCGAAGGGCACCGAGCGATCGACGCGTTAGTGCGAGTTCCTCGCCGCTACTGGAAGTCGGCCCGCGAAGTGTGGCGCATGCGGCAACGCCTGCGCTCGCTCAATTTCGATACGGCCATCGACTTGCAATGCCTCACCAAGAGTGCCATCACCGCCTGGCTGAGTGGCGCGCGAAAGCGTATCGGCAAAGCTGGCTCGGAAGGCCGCGAACTGAGCGGTTGGTTCCACAACGAACTCATTCAACCGAGCGGCACCCATGTGATCGAGCACTACCTGAGCATGTTGCGGCCACTGGGGATTTCATCGCCCGCGGTTCGGTTCGATCTGCCCGAACGACCGGGTGAAGCGGCGTTTGCCGACAACTTCCTTCGCACGAGCGGCCTGGCCGGTGCCCGGTTCGCCGTGCTGAACCCCGGCGCGGGGTGGCCCAGCAAGGTGTGGCCCGCCGAACGGTATGGCGCACTTGCCCGACATCTTTTTCAGAAGCACGGGCTGCGAAGTGTTGCCGTGTGGGGATTGCCATCTGAAATATCACTTGCCGAATCGATCGTTGGCGCGAGCAACGAACACGCCTTGCTGGCACCGCCGACGACGATGCTGGAGCTTGCCTCGCTGTGCCGGCGGGCGGCCCTTTTCGTTGGTTCCGATACGGGGCCGATGCACCTGGCCGTTGCTGTTGGCACACCGACGATCAGCATGCACGGCCCGAGCCGTGCCGACTGGTGCGGTGCTTACGGGCCGCTGAATGCCCGCATGCAAATTCGATACGAAGCGGGTTCCTCGCTCGAACGACGCCGGGCCGACGATTCGGCCATGCGGGCCATTGCGATTCCGATGGTCGAACGCGCTTGCGATCAAGTCCTCGCACTGCAGGCCGCGCGGAAATGCGGATAGGGCGAAATGCTTACCACGGAGCGACAATACGTGGTACGGACGTCAGTCCGTGCCACGATAGGCACACCATGCGAGCATCCTGCGACGACAACATCACGGAGCACGTGGAGGAGTATTGGAGCCTATCCCAGAACGGTCCACAGAAAGGGGGACAGGCACATTTTGCTACGCGGATTCCGCAAAATGAGCCAGTCCCCGACGGTTCTGGGATAGGCTCTAAGTTCACCACGACGGAGACGATGGTCGTGGATGATTGCAAGTCGTCTGCAGAGGGTACCTCTTGATTACTTAACGGAGAGCTTCATCATGAAATCGAACTTCCTCCACGTTGTTTTGTCGTTATTATTTTTGATGCCGGCCGGTCGGGCGGCTGCCCAATCGCTGGATGGTGCGTGGGAAATCACGACGGTGATCGATAACGGCCGCGTTGTTGAACCGACAGAAGTTCTTCTGAACTACGCCGCCGATGGCCGCGTCACGATCCGCGGGCAGCAAGTGGAACTAGTTGTTCCCATGACCTACCAGCGCAAACGGTTGCCCTTCGCCGTTGATAATTCGCAAAGCCCCATCACGTTTGATTTTGCCGGCGCCGAAAAGACGGGTGGCCGCGGGATCCTGATGGCCAGCAAGGATTCGCTTCTTCTCTGCCTTGCTGGCCGCAACCAAGGGCGTCCTACTTCATTCGCTTCGTTGCCAGGTTCGGGGAACCTGCTCGTTACGCTTCGTCGCACCACCGGAGCCCCACCCAGCAACCCCACGCAACCCACCACGCCGCCGAGCTACCAAGACGAACAGCTTCGCCAACTCCTCATTGGCACCTGGGGGCACCAAGATGAGGAATCGATCCACTACATGACCCTGGGGAGCGACGGCTCTGCAAAAACACTGACCACGTGGAAGGACCAGTTTAAGCAACTCTTCCACCAAGATGTCCGCTCCAGCGGCAAGTGGCAAGTGCAAGACGGCGTCGTCACCGTTACTATCGAAACTTCGACCGATGGCGAACGCCGAAACCAAACCGGTTCGTTCCGCGTCCGCTCGATTACGGGCAACGAGCTAGTGGCGGTCGACTACGACGGCAAAGTCCGCCAAGAGTGGAAAGCTCCGCAATAACAAAACGAACTGCGGGGGTTCGTGGTGGCGAGCGGCGAGCGGCGAACCGGAACGGCGATGCTTGGCATGGCCGGTATGGATTCGGGCGGAACGCCAAGCCACCGATCCACAACCAGGTGCAGCGGACAAGGCTTTGCCCGCAGCCCTGCCAAACGATTTCATTCGGTGGCCGCGAATGGTATGCTATCGGGCGTGAAGGCATGTAGGGGTCGAGGGGCGGAGGGACGAGGGTCGGAGGAGAACTTTCGGATTGAGGAATGCGCGGATTGGCGAACGATCGAATGAGGAATGACGGAATTCGGTCATTCCTGCTTCGACATTCGACCGGGCCGCTTGGCCCGGTGAAACGTGTCTGGAAATTGGGTGGTAGGTGTTTCGTGAGCCGGCGGCGGCTGTCGATCGTTTGGCGGTCGAACTCCGAACAACCTCATTTGGATCGATCCATATTCTTTTCTGCGGAGGAACAAATCCATGAGCGGCATGAACTCGGGTGCAACAACGTCGGGTAACTGTCGGCCTTCGCATTCACCAGGCCGAGTCCTGTCGGTCGTGCTTCCGGTGGCGATCATCGGTTTGGTTTTTTATTGGTGGTCGAAGGGATTGGAGGAGCGGGTGCGGGGCGATATGGCCGTCACGGTCCTTAGCCGGATGTTTTCGGCGCAGCCATTGCCTGCCTCGGGAACGATGGCCTTTGCCGATGCCGACAACGACCTCGTGGCCGACCTACCGGCGGACCAGACCAAACTGGCCGATCCACAAACATTGGTCTTTTCATATGTGGCTACCGAAGAGGCTGGCCCCGGCGAAGAAGCCTGGACCGAACTTCTCGAAGCCATCAAGCAGAAGACCGGCAAGGAAACCAAGTTCCTTCACTACAACACGGCCGACGAGCAGATGAAAGCCCTTCAAGAGGGCGAACTCCACATCGTGGGGGTCAACACGGGCCTCGTTCAAGCGGCGGTTGAAAAGTTCGGTTTCGTCCCGTTGTGTACGTTCGGGCGCGATGACGGTTCCTGGGGCTATACCATGGAGTTTATCGTTCCTGCCGGGAGTTCCATCAGGAAGCTGAGCGACATCAAAGGCCACAAAGTGATGTTCACCACGCTCGACTCGAACTCGGGCTGCAAAGCGCCGCTCGTGTTGTTGAAGGAGCAACACAACCTGCTGCCCGAACGCGACTACACCATCGCTTTCTCGCAGGGGCACGAGAGTTCGATTAAAGGCGTGGCGGCCAAGGAGTTCGAGGTTGCCCCGGTCGCGAGCGATGTGCTGGCTCGCATCGCAGAGAAGAACGAAATCGATCCGGCCTCCGTTGTTTCGATTTACAAGTCGGAACGATTTCCGCCCGCCACCCTTGGCTATGCCCACAACCTGGCGCCTGCCCTCCGCGAAGCGATTGGCGAAACGCTACTCGGTTTCGAGTGGAAGGAGACCGGCTTGGCCAAGGAGTTTGGCCCGGAAGCGGCCAAGTTTGTTGCGGTCGATTACAAAAACGACTGGGCCAATACCCGGCGAATCGATCAAGTCATCGCCGAAGCTCGCAAAGCCGGCCAAACGAAAACGAATGGCAAGTAATACGACGGCGCCAGTTGATGAACCACAAAGAGCACGAAGAACACCAAGCACGCCGGGAGATTGGTTATTCAGGCCTCGACTGGCCGGGGCAATTTGTGCGTATCTTGCATGAGCCAACTTGTTCGTTGCAAAACGCATGAGCACGCCAGCATTTCTGCCGCGATTCACACTCTATTCTTCCCTTCGTGATCTTTGTGGTTTTGTGGTTTGACTTAGCGATGTAGTTTTAGGCTGTACGTTCTTGGAAGGCGAGTCACCGGTTTCGGTACAAGTGGTAGAAATTACCGGTGAAGACAGCGGCCTGGCGGCCGCCGCTAACTCGAATGAACATTTCATCACAAGCGCGGAGCGAGAGGAGTACGGTTCATTTCGCAAGGGGCTCTACGACTCTCCGTCATTATGCGTTGGCACTCTTGAGATAGGTGCCCAGGCCGATCACGATTGTTGAGAGGATCAGCAATGCGATGCCCGTTGTCATCAGGCCGCGAGCCTTGCGGCTAGCGCCGCGCCACTCGTGGAAATAGACGCCCCATAACGTGCTAAAGATAATGATGCTTGCCATGTGAAGCGTCCAACTGGCGAAGCCGAAACGCTTCATCTGCGTTTCGCCCATCGTGTAAAAGAAGAACTGCAAGTACCACAAGGTGCCTGCCAGGGCGGAAAAGAAATAATTGTTGAGGCGAGGGATGCGACGGTCGGTTGGTTGGAGGTTTCCGGTCGGTTGTTGGAAGGCCTCCTCGCTGGGTGCATCGATCGTGGACTCGAGGATTGTTTCATCTCGGCGGCCATGAACCGACGTGCGAAGTTCGGAGCCGAAGTATTCGTAAGCCGATCGGTTTCTAACGTTCAAGAGTGCGCACCAGACGAAGTTGGAAGAGAATCCGCCGAGCAGGACGACGACGAGCTTTGGCAGGCCGATCCAATACGGGTTAGTGCCGGCAGCGGCCGAGGCAACGGCGATAGGCTTCGCCGCCGCCAGGGCAAAGGCAAAGCAAGCGCTCATCACCCCGGAAAAAGTGGCAACAGCGGCCCCTTTGAGAAAGTTGAATTCCTTGATGGCCTCTCGTTTTTGAACTTCGGGCAACTCGCGTTCTTTGGCGAGGCCGGCGAAGGCCGTCACGGCGATGCCAAGCAGGCAGATGCCGATGCCCAAGAGCGTGACCTGCCCCGCGGTTGTTGCGGCGATGGTTTCGAGCGGCGGATCGTCGATGGGCAGATGGGGGATCAGGCTTTTGGCAAGGGGCGGCACGAGTGTACCGAATGCCGCGGTATAGCCGAGTGCCATTCCCATTCCCAGCGAGAGTCCTAAGAATCGCATCGTCAGGCCGAAGGTCAGCCCGCCGAGGCCCCACAAGACCCCGAACAGGTAGGTCCAACCGAGGGTTGTCCACGATTGGCTTCCGAGCACCTCGCGGAGATTCTCGGTCATGGTGGCGGCAAGCAACCACGGAACAAGTATCCACGAGAAGAACCCGCCCACGAGCCAATACGTTTCCCACGACCAATTTCGCACACGGCGATACGGCACGTAGAACGACGCAGACGCAAGCCCCCCAACCCAATGAAAGAAAACGCCAAGGATCGGATTCATGCTAACTTTCCGTAGAGCCTTCGTTGGTGCGTTGCTGGAATCGCGCGGGGTGAATTCAAATATCAATTGCAACAAACTAGTTGAGCGTGTTCGGGAATTGGAACCGTCTTCAGCCCCCGGCTTTGCCGGGGTTCAGCCAACCACGCATCGTGACAACGCGGCGAACCCCTTACAAAGCAGGGGGCGGTGTATCCAGTTCCCGGACACCTTCAGTTAATTCGACCAAGCCAGTGCGAACAAAAAAGTCCGTGTTACGTGTTGCGGTGATGGGCCGCGTTGGGGCTTCGTGGTGCCTTGTGACGTTATCGCAGCCGCAGTACCTGGTGCTCATACTTTCGTACCACGTCTAGCCAGGCAGCTCCGACGGGCACATCTTGTTTCAGGCAGTAGTAGTCCCACACCGCTCCGCTGGGCATCGTCTTCAGTTCTTCCAGCATTGCCAAGCGGGCTGTGTAATCGCCGTTGCCTTCAAGCTGCCGGAGCATGTCGGTTGGTTCCAACAGGGCCAGCAGGAGCGCCTTGATCGTGGTACGGGCACCGATAACCCAGGCCGCAATTCGATTGATGCTTGCATCGAAGAAATCAAGCCCGACGTGTACGCGGTTCAGATAGTTCCCGCGAACTAATTCTTGGGCGATCGCTTCGACCTCATCGGAAAGGATCGCCACATGATCGCTATCCCAGCGAATGCCGCGGCTGATATGGAGCAGGATTTGATCCAACCAGGTGAAGACTGCCGATAGCTTATCGGATACGATTTCCGTAGGGTGAAAGTGGCCCGTATCGAGACAGAGTAGTTTCTTGTTTCGGACGGCATAACCCAGATAGAACTCGATCGAGCCGACGACGTAGCTTTCCGAGCCGATGCCGAACAACTTGGCCTCGACGGCGTCGAGGTTATGGCGAGGATCGATTGCATCGGCGAAGATCGCATCCAAGGAGCAGGCCAGCCGTTCGCGTGGTCCCTTGCGATCGATCGGCAAGTCCTTGAAGCCATCGGGAATCCAAACATTAGTGACGCAGGGCGTACCGAGTGCGTGCCCCATCGCCTCTCCGATGCGGCGGCAGGCAATGCCATGCTCGACCCAGAACTGGCGAATCGCGGCATCGGCATGGGCGAGGGTGAACCCATCGCTGGCCTTGGCGTGCGCGAAATAGGTTGGATTGAAATCCAAACCGATGCCTTGCGCCTTGGCCCAATCGATCCAACCGCGGAAGTGGCTCGGTTCGAGCGCGTTGCGATCCACCGGTCGGCCGCCTGTCTCGGCGTAGGAAGCGTGCAAGCTCAACCGATGCCGACTCGGGAGCAACGACAAGGCCAACTCGAAATCCGCTCGCAATTCGTCGGCGGTGCGCGCTTTTCCCAGGTAGCTGCCCGTAATGGCCAAACCGCCACCGGTTTCCGAGCCAGAGTGCTCGAATCCGCCCACATCATCTCCTTGCCAACAAGGAAGTGAGATTGGAATTCGCGCGAGCTGCTCAAGGGCAGCTTCCGTGTTGACCCCGAGCGCCGCGTACCGTTCCCGAGCGGCAACATAGGCGTTCTCGATTGCTGAATGGTTCGCTGCCATGTGTATTCGATTCTCGCTCGTTAGGATGTCTGGGCTGCTTTAGACAGCGCAAGGTTGATGAACCACAAAGGGCACGAAGAACACCAAGCAAGCCCGGACATTGGGCATTTAGGGCTCGAATGGCCGGTACCAATTATGCGCATCCTCGATGAACGAACTTGTTCGTTGCAACGCGCGTTGGCACCCCAGCATTTCTGCCGCGATTCACGCTCTATTCTTCCCTTCGTGTTCTTTGTGGCCTTTGTGGTTTGACTTAGCGCTGTAGCACAAGAACCCTTGCCTATCATTGTGCTCGGAGCCAACGGCGACGGTATTCGAGATTTCGCCTCGCCGTTGGCTCGGGGTTCAACGACCGATGGGGCAATCGCCGCGCGGTTATCAATCGTTCATCCGTTACGGTTGACGCGACTCCTGTGGTTGGGAACGCGTTAGCACACGCGGTGGGTTTCCATGCCAAGTAGTGCTCCGAGCTTCTGAATCTTTCGGGAGATGTGACCGACCCCCACCGCGCAATGATGCGCGGGGCCGAACTGGTTCCAAGCCTCGACGAAACCTCGTGCCCCCAAGGGGAAGCGGTAACGGCTATTCGTATTGCCGATTTCGAGAATTGGACCGGGGACCGACTCCCCTTCGGCCACGAGCAGCACGAGGGTGCCATCCACGTTTTGAACGACCGACAAGAGTGTCACGGGGCCGTGCTTGACCATCATCTCGACGGACAACCCCCGCCCCACCTTGCCGTGATACACATCGAGCGGGCGGATTTTCGTTTTGCCCTGGGCGATCGCGATATGCCCGGGGCCATCGTGCCCCATCAGCACGACATCTTCGTTGTAGTCCATCGCGTAGTATTCGGTAAACGATCCGCCGGCACCGAAGCTGTCCATGATCTTCATGGCCTGAACGTTCTTGATCTCAAGCTCTCCGGCCACGGGAATGCCGCGAGCCGTTAGCAGCGACGTACCCACGATGATGGAGCTGACGGCATCCTCATTTTCGGCGTTTCCGGTGCCTTTGTAGTAGTACGCGAGTGAGGCGAGTCGTTTTTCCGCAACCAAAGCATCCAGGGCGACCGAAGTTCGCGCGGCTCGTTCGAGTTCGGCGGGTTGGCAATCGGCCTGAACATCGAACGATTCGTGGAACTGCGCCACTCGTTCGACGATTTGTGCCTGAGTCACATCGCGCCGCCGGCTTGCCAGCTCGTCGACTTCCACCATTTCCACATGGCCGCCGAAGTAAGCGCACTGCTGTGTAAGGTCGGAATAGATATCGAGCATGCCGCTGTAGTAGTGCCCCATGATTCCGAGTCGGTTGTGTTCCAACGCAAGAGCCACACGGGCGGCCTCGATCCAATCGTCAACCTCTTCCCACACGTGGGGGTCGTTCTCAAGAATCCCCGTCACTTGGTGAAAAGGGATGCGGCAACGCCGGAACACGTTGGCTATTTCCGGAACGGGGCAGGCACCGCACCAGGCGAGCCACTCACCCGTCATGCGGGTGCGGTTGCCAAGGCGATTGAAGCTGGCGTAATCGATCGCGGCACCCGGCTGCAAATTGAGCACGATGACCGGCACCTTCGCTCGCCGAACGGCGGGCAAAACCGTAGACGAAAGTGCGTAGGTCGTAACATGAAGAAAGATGAGATCGACATCGGCTTCACGGAAGCGATGCCCGGCCTCCGCCGCTTTTTCGGGCGAGTCAATCAGCCCCAGATGAACGACATCGACCCCGGGGCGAGCGAGTCGCTCGGCCGTCTTCGCCAGATAGCCGCGAAGCCGCTCTTCAAGCCCCGCGAACTGGGGCCAGTACGCATCCAAACCGATGCCGAAGAGGCCCACTTTGAGTTTTCTGTCTCCGCTCATACCGTATTCTTTCGCGCTGCGGGAAACACGAGTGCATTGAGACCACTCTTGTTGTTTGGGTTTGACTCGACACAACTCAATTACAGCAACAGAATTGTGTCGAGTTGAACTTAAGCCTTAATCGTTGTCAAGGCACTTTCGCGGCGATCACGCCTGCCGCTTCGTCGCAAGCGTGGCGGGCAGTTGCTTCCGTTGGGGCTTCCGCAATGATGCGGACGATGGGTTCGGTGTTGCTCGCGCGCACGAGGAGCCAACGGCCCGATTCATCGGGATTGTGCCAATCGAGGCGAAGGCCGTCGAGTCGGTCGGAACTCGCCGCGGCAAAGTGGTGTTCGAGCGCGTCGAGCGCGGCGGGGATCGAATTTCGGTCCACGGTCACCTTGGCCTTGTGAATCGCATAGCGCGGAAGTTCGTCCACCAAGTCGCCGATCGTCATCGCGCGCTCCGCCATCGCCGCCAGAACGAGGGCCATTCCAACGAAGCTATCACGCACCAGCACCACGCGCGGATCGATGACGCCACCGTTCCCTTCGCCCCCCAGTACTGCGCCGCAACGGAGCATCTCGTCTACCACGTTTGCTTCTCCCACGGCCGAGCGGTGGAATGGCACGTTATACTTGAGTGCAAGGTCCTCGGTCATCCGGCTGGTCGAGCAATTGGCGACGACTGGCCCAGGCGTGTGCCGCAGCACATGATCGACGCAGAGAGCCAGCGTGTACTCTTCGCCCACGTAGCGGCCGCGTTCGTCGATAATCGCAAGGCGATCGGCGTCGGGGTCTTGGCAGAAGCCGACCTGCGCGCCCCGTGCGGTCACGCATTCCACCACGGAAGCCAGATTCTCGGCGGTCGGCTCGGGTTCGTGCTGGAAGTGGCCATCGGGCATTTCGCCGACTGCCACAACTTCGCACCCGAGCCGTTCGAGCAGTGGTTTTCCCAACAAGCTGCCCGCTCCGTGGTTGGAATCGAGCAACACGCGGAACCGGCAACGACGAATGCGTTCGACCTCCACGCATCGCTCGATCAGGGCAAGGTGGGCGGAAACCGTGTCTTCAAGTTCGATTGCGGCCGTGCGACCAGCACGCAAGCCCGCTGGCCGCCTTGCCGCAATGGTGGCAGCCGCGTTCGGGCTTTCGCATTCGGCGTGGATTGGCCGATCCGGCGGGCACGATTTCTGAAACAAATCGAGGACGGCGGCCCCAGCGGTAGCCGGTACGACGCGTCCCTCGGCCGAGAAGAGCTTCATTCCGTTGTAGGGTGCCGGGTTGTGGCTGGCCGATATTTGGATGCCGCCGACGCAATCGTGTTGGCGAACGAGCACACCGGTGGTGGGCGTGGCGGCGATGCCAGCGACGAAGACGCGCCGCGAGCCTTCCTGCGCGAGGCCGGCAATAATAGGCTCGACGAGCGGCGGCCCGTTGGCACGGCCATCGCGGGTGACAAGCACCGGCCCGGCGGGCAACGTGGCCGCGAACGCCGCGGCGTATCGATAGGCAACCTCGGGGGTGAACGTTTCGCCCACGATCCCCCGCAACCCGGAAACACTGATGATCAAGTCGTGCGACACAAGAACGCCCTCGTTCACAAATGGTCGATGAAATGGCAAGAAAGTCAATCACTCGGCACTAGAATGCGGTAGATTCGATAGAATGTACTCATCTCGCTCCGCGAGATGAATTACGGCTCGCGGAAAGGTTGCGATTGATTGAAGAGTGGGACAAACGGTTTCGGCCTAATTGGTAGAAATCGTGGTGGAAATAACCGGTTAAGACAGCGGCCTAGCGGCCGCCGCTAACTCGAATGAACATTGCATCACTAGCTCGGAGCGAGCGGACTAGTTTGGTATCTGGAAGCGGCCGCTCTACCTAAATGAAGAACCAAGAGCCGGCAATGGCCGCAGTATAGTGCGATAGCCGGGACTTCACCACGACCTATCGAGAACGGCCAGTTTTGTTTCTGGTGACTGGTGCAATTATTGATCGGGAGGGGTAAAATAGATGGGCTATGGCTGCCGAGCGTTCAAACCGTCGCGGATTTCTGCGGGGTGAATCGGCCGTGCGCGAGTTGGCTGATCGCGCGTTTCGGTTCGATGAGGCCCCGCGGCCAGCGCCCCGCCGCGCGCTTACGGTAAGCGTTCGTCGTCGCGCGATGGCCTGTGAATTCGAAGTGCAACTGGCCGCCGCTCGCAACGACAATTCGATGGAGCACGTCTTCGAGTCGCTCAATCTCGTCGAAGCCATTGAAGCGCAGATCAGCATCTACCGGGAGGATAGCGAAGTCTCTCGGATCAATCAAGCTGCGGCCCATGCGCCGGTTCCGGTCGAGCCGCGGTTGTTTTGCCTGCTCGAACGGGTGAGCGAATTGTGCGCGGCGACCGAGGGCGCGCTGGATATCACCAGTGGTCCTCTTTCCGAGGCATGGGGTTTTTCGCGTCGATTGGGCAACGTGCCGAGCGACGAGGCCATCGAGTTGGCGCGGAGCCGGGTTGGCATGAATCACGTGCGGCTCGATGCCGCGCGCGAAACAGTTTCTTTTGGCTGCGCGGGGGTGTCGATCAATTTCAACAGCATCGGCAAGGGGTACGCGCTCGATCGAATGGCCGAGTTACTCGATGAACATGCGGTAGGAGATTACTTGCTGCAGGGAGGCCGCAGCAGTGTTCTTGCCCGGGGCGATCAGCCGGGTTCCGCGGAGCCGGGTTGGCGGGTCGGTGTGCGGCACCCGTTGCGGCAGCAAGAGCCGCTGGCCGAGTTGGTGCTACGCGAGCAGGCCCTTTCCACCTCGGGCGCGGGAACACAGTTCTTTGTTCGGCGGGGGAAGCGGTACGGGCACATCTTGGACCCTCGAACGGGCAGGCCGGCCGAGGGGCTTTATAGTGCCACGGTACTGGCTCCCACGGCCATCGAGGCAGAAGCGCTTTCGACGGCCTTCTACGTGATGGGCCCGGATCGGGCGAGCCAGTGTTGTGCCCAACGGCCTGAAATTTCGGCATTGCTCGTCGCCCCCGGCCCGCGAGAGGGTGATGTTCGATTAATCGCCCTTGGCCCCGAGGGCGACTCGTGGCTACGATTGGCTGCGTCCACTACCGACATCACCCAATCGTAGGGATTATGTTTGCTTCGCTCATCCATCAGGGCAGTTACCTCGGCATCTTTCTGTTCATTGCCGCAACCGGCTGCGGGATGCCCATCCCCGAGGAAGCCGCCATCGTTCTTGCCGGCGCGCTCAGCGCGCAAGGGAGCCTCCACACGGCCCTCGCGTTTGCCGTTTGCCTGGCCGGCGCCGTCGTTGGCGATAGTTTCATGTATGCCATCGGTTTTCGCTGGGGCCACGGCATCTTTGCCTCGCATCCCCGGTTCGCAAAAATGTTTGCCACCGAAAATGAACAGCAATTCCAAGAAGCGCTCCACGCGCACGCTTTCAAAGTGATGCTGCTGGCACGTTTCCTCGTGGGCATCCGCGCCCCGGTGTACGTCATGACCGGCGTCGTGCGCATGTCGTACCGCCGGTTCTTGTTGTACGACATCATTAGCGCTGCGCTGGTTGTCGGCACGGTGTTCGGCTTGTCGTACCTGTTCGGCGATAAAGTGCAACAGTGGGTTCACGATGCCGAACTCACGGCCACGCTCGTCGTGGCGTTGGTTCTGGTCGTGGTGGGGGGCATTCTGTACTATCGCCACCGGCAGCGCGTGCTCGACTTCATCTTCGGCAATGATCCGCCCGCCGATTCGGAAACCTCTTCCTGAAAATGGCCCCACCCCCTCGTTCCCAGCGAATTACGAGCCGCGGCAACCCGCGGGTGGCGGCCACCGCCCGGCTCCGCGATCGCGCCGCACGCAAGGAACGGGGGCTGTTTCTCATCGATGGCCTGCGCGAGGTCGAACGCGCGCTGCAAAGCGGAATCGAGCCTGCGGAACTGTTTGTGTGCGACGAGTTGGTCCACACGCCGGAAGGACGGCAAGTGGTCGCGCGATTGCGGCAAACGGTTGCCGAGGTGTTCGACGTTTCGGCCGATGTGTATGGCAAAATCGCCTTTGGCCAGCGCGAGGACGGCGTCGTACTGGTGGCCCGTACGCCACTTCGACCTCTGGCCGAACTGCACTTGCCGCCCCAGCCACTCGTCGCCGTGCTGGAAGGCCTCGAAAAACCTGGGAACATTGGGGCGATTCTGCGGACGGCCGACGCGGCCGGCGTCGATGCGGTGGTCGTTGCCGATGGCCGCACCGACCTCTTCAACCCGAATGCCATCCGCGCAAGCCTGGGCACCATCTTCCGCCCGAATGTGCGCGAAGCCACGTCGGCGGAAACGATCGAGTGGCTGCGTGGCCTCGGCATCCCCCTCCTTGCCGCGCGCCCCGACGCCACCCAACTGTACACCGCCGTCGATCTGAGCCGCGGCGCGGCCTTCGTGCTCGGTAGCGAAGCCCACGGCCTAAGCCCCGCCTGGAACGCCGCCGGCATCACGCCTATCCGCCTACCCATGCACGGCCTCGCGGATAGCCTCAACGTTTCGACCACCGCGGCCGTCCTCTTCTACGAAGCCGTTCGGCAACGGGCTCGCGACCGCGAATAGCCAAACAAATACCGCGGTTCGAAGTTTCAATAAGCCGCCACGAACGGCTTGACAATTCCCCCACGCTACCGTACTATTACGGTGGTACAGTTCGCGGGCGAGGGTGGGTTCATGTTTTTTTTCATCGACGCTGGAAATGGTTTGGCCGTGTACGACCAGATTGTGCGGCAAATGAAATTTGCCGTGGCCGCGGGTGCGGTCCGCAGCGGGGAGTTGGTGCCGAGCGTCCGCGAATTGGCCCGCGAGTTGGCGATCAATCCCAATACCGTTGCCCGCGCGTATCGCGAGTTGCAAGAGGGCGGTGTGCTCGAAACGGTTCGCGGCACGGGTCTTATCGTAGCTGCGAATGCCCGTCGGCAATGCCAGGCCGAGCGGGCCAAACTCATCCGCGCGCGTTTCCGTCTGGTGCTCGAAGAAGCCCAGCACAGCGGACTTGAATTTCACGAAATTGAATCGCTGATCGCCAGCGAGCTTGAAGCGGTACGAAGGAGGACCAGAAAATGACCAATCCCGAGGTTCCCATGCCACCTGTCATCCAATTGCACGACGTGATCAAGCGATTCGGTAACACTACGGCGCTTGCGGACGTTTCATTCGATGTGCCGCCGGGAGTTGTTTTTGCACTGCTAGGAGAGAACGGAGCCGGCAAGACAACGGCGATCCGGCTGATGCTCGGGCTCGAAGAGCCAACCGCCGGCGTCGTTCAGGTGCTTGGGCTCGATGGCCGCCGCAGTGGCCTCGAAATCCGCCGTCGCGTGGGATACGTCTCCGAACGTCCGACGCTTTATGAATGGATGACCCCGGCTGAAATTGGCTGGTTCACGGCCGGTTTCTATGCCGATGGCTTCGAGCATCGTTTCCGCACACTTGTGAACAACTTCCACGTGCCGCTCGACCGCCGGATCAGCCAACTCTCCAAAGGCATGCGGGCAAAGGTCTCGCTTTCGCTGGCGATGGCCCATTCACCCGAGCTACTCATTCTCGATGAACCCACTTCCGGCCTCGATACGCTGGTCCGCCGCGAATTCCTGGAAAGCATGGTCGATATCGCTGCCGAAGGCCGCACTGTGCTGCTTTCCAGCCACCAAATCGGCGAGGTCGAACGCGTGGCCGACATCGTTGCCATCATGCACGCCGGCAAGTTGGTCGCGATCGAACGGCTCGATGAACTCAAGCGAGGCACGCACCAACTTGCCATCACCGTGGCAGAGAACACAGCGCCCCGGCCGGCAATCGACGGCCACGTGATCAACGAACGCCGCCGCGGCCGGCAGTGGGATGTGCTGGCCCGCGACATCGACGAGGCCGCCATCGAACGGCTGCGATTCGCGCAGGATGTGGTTGCCGTGGAATCGCGCAGCCCTTCGCTGGAAGAAATCTTCGTCGCCTACATCGGCCGCGAGGGCGGCAGCCATACGACGGAAGAAGTCATGCAAGAAGTGCCGTGAGTCCAACTATAAAGCACGATGTGTTTGTCCACAATTGCCGCACATTCACAATCATATTGAAATCCGCATCTGCGAACATCCTCGCCGTCTACGGACTAGTGAATTCAAACTTCAAATGCAACAGACAATTTTGGATTGGAGTTACGATAATGAGTGGGGTAATGATGGCTCCGAAGGGGAAAGTCCTCGGTTCCTTTGCTTGTCGAACAAGTTGAGAGTGACCAGGCAATGGAATAGACAGCCCCCGGCTTTGCCGGGGGTTCGCCGCAGTATCACGAGGCGTGGATGGCTTAACCCGGCAAAGCCCGGGGATGAAAGTGGTTCTAGGCTTTGTCTCAGAACCGGTTCCGATTCGGGTAGCGGGTCGAGCAAGGCCAAGAATCCTGGGATGCGCGAACCCTCCCCCAACCCCTCCCTAAAAGGGAGGGGAGTTTTGGGACAAAGCCTAATTCCCGGACACCTTCAACGGGTTTGTTGCAATTGAATGTTGAGTTCACCCTTTGCGTTTTCGCGTCTTTCGTAAGATTCTGAATTGTTCGATGAGGCAACTCATGTCTACCGCGATTGCTTCCCCGCCACTCAAACGTTTCCTTTGGAAAGAGTACCGCATGCTGCGTGGCCTGTGGCTGGCCGTGCTGGTGCTCGGGTTGTTGATTGACTGGCTGCTCGGTGTGCTGCTGGAACCGCCGGTTGACTTCCCTACAGCGCGGCTGTGGGTAGCCCTTGCCGTTGTAACGCTTTACGCTGCCGGCGCGGCCGCCGTGCTGTTTTCCGTCGAGCACGAAGAGCAAACCTACGACTTTCTCCGCGGCCTGCCCACCACGTGGGGCACGCTGTTTTCCGGCAAGCTGCTCGTGGCAACCATGAGTGCCGTAGTACTCGCCGCCGTATTGGCGCTGATCGGTATGATCCCCGGCGGCTTTCGACCGCCCTCGGCCATCAACATGCGAGAGGCCGCCAGCGTTCTCGGCATGGCGATCTTTGAGGCCCTTGCTTGGGGCACGCTGTGTTCGCTGCTCATTAAACGGCCCCTTGCCGCGGCACTCGTGACACTTGTTGTCGGCACGCTCGCCGTAAGCTGGGTTGTCAGTGCGATGAGTTCATCCGCCGTGCCACTGAACGACCCTGCCTCCTATGCCGCCGCAATTCCGCTGCGGCTAGCAATAGCAGTTACCCTATTCGCACTCAGCGCGATCGTCGCAAAACACTGGCTGGAACCGAAGACGACCGCCACGAGTGCATCTACCGCCAGATTGCCAAGCGATCTTAGGTCCGTGCAACATTGCATGGAGACGATGAAGTCGCGCGCCGCATCGACCTATCAAAGCGGCCTCGCGATGGTTGTCCGGCTCCTGTGGCAATCGTGGCGAGAATCTTGGAAGTTTCTCGTGATACCCGTGGTGGTCGCCGCTGCCTGCCTGGCAATCGGCCTGTGTGGCGGATGGCTTTTTGAGGGTGTAGATCGCAGCAAAGTGTTATTTCAATTTGTGGCATTCATCCTGTTATGCAGTCTGTTGGCATCGCCCGCATTGCTTGGTGCCTTAGCGTTCAGCGCCGACCAACGGCGGGGCAGTATTCGATTCTTGGCCGAACATGCCGCCACGCCGCGCATCGTGTGGTTCAGCCGTCACATGGTGTGGTTAGGTACGCTAGCCATCATGATGACCCTACTTGTTGTCGCCGCCGCCTCGCTGATTACGAATGTCCTGCAAAGCAATCTCCAAGATTACCAACGATCTTACGATGAGTATGAATTGGTATTGTACCGCTATAATGTCCAAATCCTTCATGAGGCCATTTCTTCTGGCCTTTACGTTGGCACCACGGCAATGACGTTCGCATGGTGCGGCGCGCTGGCAGCCTACGCCATCGGCCAATTCTGCTCGATGCTGCTGCGGAGCGAAATCCTGTCGACATTTGCGTCTCTTGCGTTGGGGATTGTCTTGATTGCTTGGATCGCGGTGCTCATCGCATGGGGCCTCTCTGGTTGGATGTTCTTGTTACCGCTGGCCGTGGCCTTTTTGTGGGCCACGTGGCTGCGCGTACCCTATTGGATCGTCGGCCGCAACTCCTGGCGAACTTGGGCCTGGCCGACCGTGGTGATCAGCGGCACCCTCGCCATGGTAGGTATCATGTTGCCGCTGGTGCGACTCCACCAGGTGCGCAGCGTTCCCAATCCTCTCCTTGAACGGACGGGGCCAGTTACGGTCACGCCGGAAGTAACCGCATTTTCCAAGAAGTATGAAGCAGAGGCAACCGCCACGGTCGAGATGTATCTGAAAGCCGCGAGAGTATTGCAGACCGGCATCGAACGGAATCCTCTCGATCCTTGGAATCGTGAAGAATTCCATCGATCGATCGATGAAAGCGGAGAACCTTCCGTCGAGAACGTACTCGGCATCGCAGAAGACAAAATCCCTCAGGATCAACGAGCGGCGTTTCAGGCCGCCAAGAATAAGTTTCTTGAACGATGGAAGGAAAATCACACTGAAGCGCTGAAAACTGCAACGGTGGCAAGTGAGCGCCCGTTGTGCCGATTCAACTTCCCAACTACTTGGCCGGAGAAGGATCGCCTGAATCGATCGACCGCAGCAGAGATAATACCGCAGAACGGGGGAGACTATCCAGCAATAGCTGGGCTGCTCTGGGAGTTGATCTACGCCCCAATCGAATATGGTGGTCAGATCGATATCAATCAATTGTTCACTGCCCTGCTGCTAAACTATCACATGCGGTTGGAGCAGCCGACCACGATTGCCCTTGACCGACTTCGGTTTGAGCGGATGATCTTGGCGCAAATTGCCAATTGGGCCGGCCAACATGATCGCACAAACGAAGAACGCCGAACGGCACTTGAGAAGCTCCAAACCCAGATTCGCCGGCAAGCCAATTTTGCCAACAGCTTCTTCGCAGACCGCAATGCCATCCGCAAAGTCGTCAACGGCGATGAATCTCCCTGGGTTCTCGCACAAGAACGTAACGCTAGCTTGGCAAAGCTCGCCTTTGTTGCCAATGAACTGCCTTGGGAACGCGAGCGGGCGCTCGTCGCGCTCGATCTCATCACGGCCCAAAACCAGCAGAACGCACTTGGGTTAATCAACGCAATGTGCAAGGCAATGGAGAAAGGAACTGATAGATCCTCCTATGCATTGCGGCAGTGGTTTCGCCCATGGGATCGCCCCGAGATGTGGCTAACGCAACAACCAGCGGCAGCCACGAGTTATCTCGTCAGTATGGAGTACCAACTGCGTGCGCCCGTGAATTACTTGTTCCTGGAATACTGCCACACCGTGACTGCCGAACGCGCGACGATCCTGCAAATCGCGCTGGCCATGTATCGGGCCGACCACAATGAATATCCGCCCACGCTTGAATCGCTCGTACCCGAGTATCTCACACAATTGCCACGGGATCCCTATTCAGTACAAAATTTTGAGTATCGTGCTGGAGGATTGGAAAGGCCATTGGCGGTCTGGGGAGTTAGCTCCAGCGACATGATTCCGCCGCACACGCCGCTCTTGTGGAGCATTGGCCCTAACGAATTCTACATGCAAGAATACCAAAAGCTCGCGGCAAACGATGCCGGCGATTCTGAAAGTGCTGATCCTGAAGACAGGGCCATGCGGAACAGGTCCGATCGTGTATCCGACTCGACCTATTACGTGTTCGAAAGGGAAAGTTCGACGTGCCTGTTCTACCCCAGTTCCCATTTCCGAGAGTTCGTCTTCACGCTGCCAAAGTAAACGAGTTCCGGTCGATTCCGTTGTGGCACGGACTTTCTTCCGTACCACGGGCAATACAAACGCCCACGCTTCCGAGTCGGTCCTGCGAGCCGATCCGAGTAGGTCCCGCGAGCCGAGCGGGACTCGGCTTGCCCAAGCCGGCCCCTGTTCTGACTCGATCTACAGTCTTTGCCACCGGCAGGGGCATGATTTTGGATGCCGCGGCTATGTTTGTGGGGTGACGCGGAGGCGCGAATCGGGATAGAATCGCAGTCCAACGGGGTACCGGCAACATGTGCCACTTGGTCGGCTTGGCCGGCTTGGTTGGCCGTGGGAATGCTTTCCCCCTTCCGCCTTCGCCCTTCCACCTTTGCCCTGCCGTTCCCATGCCCGCATCTGTTCTCGATGGCAAGCGACTTGCCGAGCAACTTCGCGCCGAGTTGGCGGAGGAGGTGATCGAGTTCATCCAGAACAACGGCGCGGTGCCCTGCCTGGCGGCGGTGCTTGTGGGAGAGGACCCGGCGAGTGAAGTTTACGTTCGCAACAAACGCCGCGCGTGCGAGGCGGTCGGCATCGAAAGCCAGCTTCATCGGCTTGCGGCCGACGCCTCGGCCGACGATCTCCTGAAGCTCATCGCCAAGCTCAACAAGGATACCGAAGTCCACGGCATTTTGGTGCAGTTGCCGCTGCCGAAACAGATCGATAAGAATCGGGTGCTTTCGGCGGTAAGCCCGAATAAGGATGTCGATGCCTTCCATCCCGAGAACGTGGGTCGGCTCGTGCAAGGTCGGCCTCGCTTTCTGCCTTGTACGCCCCAAGGCGTGCAACAACTTCTAGTTCGGAATGAGATCGAGATTGCGGGCAAGCACGTGGTAGTGCTGGGGCGAAGCGAAATCGTCGGTCGGCCGCTCTCGATCATGCTTTCGCAACCCGGGCCTGGCGGCGATGCCACGGTTACGCTTTGCCACAGCCGCACGCGCGACCTCGCGGCGATCACGCGCGAGGCCGACATCCTGGTCGTCGCGATCGGACGGCCGAAGTTTATCACCGCCGAGATGGTCAAGCCGGGGGGCGTCGTCATCGATGTCGGGATCAATCGCACCGAGAACGGCGTGGTGGGCGACGTGGATTACAACGCGGTGGCCCAAGTGGCTGGTGCCATCACGCCGGTGCCCGGCGGAGTCGGCCCCCTCACCATCGCCATGCTCCTCCGGAACACGCTCGTGGCAGCCGAATCGCTCGAAACCTGACGCCGCTTCTGGCTTTCGCGGCCGTTGTTCAGGCCATCTCGATCATTCGCTAACCCGGATTTCTCGCCACGGAGCGCACCGAGGTCACGGAGTACAAGCCAAGAGATCGTTTGAAGCAAGGCCAACCGCCCGTAGCTACGAGACAGGGTATTTCCGCCGTTCCTTGTGGTAGGGGTACTTGCTACTGGTTTTCTCCGCGGCTCCGTGCCTCCGTGGTTTTGATTGTGAGAAATGCGGACTAAGTTCGTTGCGGCACGATTCGCAACAGCCGACGGCGGAAGCCCGCAGTTCTACGTCGGCAAACGAGTCCAGAAAGAAAATGGCATTCCCCGCAATAGGTTCTGGTTATCACCTGTTCCGATAGCCAAGAACAAACAGGGATAGGATACCAATGGCACCCAGCAAGAAAGACGCCGGCTCTGGAATTGGGTAGACCATGGGGCTCATCAGAATAAGTGCGATCTGCGGCGGCATCAGACGGTCGCGTCCCAGGCCGTCTGGATAAATGTTTTCAATGCCTTCATAGCGCTTCCGGAAGTCGCCACCCGCCATAAGATTGCTCGACTTGCCGAACGGATCATCCGGGTCGGGGATTCCAAAGTGTTCGCTATACCCCAGAGCATGGCCAAGCTCGTGGAAGGGAACATCACGCTGCCCTTCTCCACCGCCTTGAGAACGAAGGTAAGGCCAATTGAGGAATATCCTCGTCGAACCTTGAGTTGTGCCATCCGCGGTCATGTTCTGGGCAAACCACATATTGACGACGGTGGGATCGTTACTTCCGCCATAGGCAGCCGGGTTACTAATCATCAGGCCTCGTTCACACTGGTCAAGGCTCAGAAGGGCCTCATTGTACACCGCAGACCACGGAAGGAAGTGCAGATCGATGCCAGCCTGGGCCCAAATCTTGTCGCCGACATCTTCCCAAACCTCGCCATCGTTATTCGCACAAACGGTACCATCGTTATTGCAGATATTGATCGGCAAGATATCGACGCGCCAGTTCGCAGCTGCGTTCACATGCGAGGTTGGAGCAAGGCAAGGCAGAGCAAGCAACATTGCGAACGTGAATTGTGTTTTCATGAGTCGATACCTGAAGGCGAAGAGAAGGAAGGCGATAAGAACAGCAGTGGCAAGTATCTGAACGACCAACTTACGCCCAACAAGATTCCCGAAGAAGGCATGTTTCCCGACCGGTTACGAGGGGGCGATAGCCGGCATTTTAGGCTCGGCCAATTCCAGCCGTCAATCTTTTTTTCATCATGCAGGGGCTTCCGCATTTCGGAGGGAGTTCGAAAACTCGGGCGGCAACGTTTCCGCGAGCCGCCATCGGAAACCGGCTGTTCTACGACGGCGATTTCGTTCTTGCGACAGTCGAATCGCCTGCTTCTGCCGTCGGCTATGGAAATCGTTGCCCTGCTCCATTCCCAATTGACAACTCAACGAACTTGCACCGTGGTTCTTAGGCAGTAGTTTCTAGGACTTTTGCTTGGCCTTCGCCGCCATTCCCATGTGAAACGAGGTTTTTCAATGTCGCGTCTGTATTGAGTGACTTTGAAAAACCTCGGCGCGACTCCGGAGACTCTGGGAAATGCGGGCGATTGCTAGCTGTGAAAGTGCTAGAAACTACGGGATAGCGGTCGAGTTGTTCGGAAGTCAGAATGAGACGTGCGCCATCGTTCTGATGGCGCACAACCGTGCTGAAATCGGGCTGCCGACACGCTCCGTTGTGTTCGTAACTCGTTGCCCAGAAACAGCTTCGGCAGCGTTTGGCCGCACCTTGGCATGCCATCTGCATTGGGTAGGAAAGCAACAAACCGGCCTGCAATTTCGCAGTCGGTCGTTTTCACACCTCGTGGAGTCGGGCGCGGTGGCGCCTCAGGGAGAAGAATCGATGTTGAAAAGAGTTTTACTTTCCGTTTCGTTTGTTGCGACGCTCGCCATCGCCAGTTTGGCCATGAATAGCCAGGCCAGCGCACGCCACGATCATCACGGCTGCGGATCGCGGGGCGTGTACTATTCCGCGTATCCGGGGTACGCTTCGTATTACGGATATGCACCGCGAATCAACTATTACCCCGGCTCGTATCCTGTTTATTACGGTACGCCCTACTGGGGACATCACCACCATCACCATCATGGCCATCACGACAGTGGCATCCACGTATCGTTTGGATTCTAACCACAGCTGAGAACCCTTCCGCACTCAACCAACAGCCGCCTGCCACACATCGCCTGACCCGCGAGTCGTGGCATCGCGGCTGGTTTTTATTGGGGGGAGCGGTAGGGTTGTAGCGAAGGCTGTAGGGTTGGCTATGAATTGGCGTCCGGTTGTAGCGGTTGTGTGGGGCGATGGTTCGCCTGAGCGCTTGCGGTCAATTATACTTGGGGAGATATCCACTCCATCACCCCTGCCTGGATCGTATGCGCGTTCAACAACTGCTCGAGCACCACGGCATTGCCGTTAATCCGTTTGCGGAGGAGGATGCGCAGTCCGATCCCGTTTTCAAGGAGCGGTGCCGCGATCTTACGTACCATCCGGCTTGGGACAAAGTGTATGGCGATCCGGCCGAGCCTGCGACATCGATCGTGTTTGGCGAAAAGGGGGCGGGCAAAACGGCCATGCGGATGCAAATGGTTGGCCGCATCGCGCTCTTCAATGCCCGGCCAGAAAACGGCCGCTTGTTCGTGATCGAGTATGACGACTTCAATCCGTTTCTCGATCACTTCGCCGACCGTTTAAGTGCCCGCAAGCAACGCGACCCTGCCAAGGTGCTTGCCGAGTGGAAGTTATGGGACCACATGGACGCGATCCTTTCGCTTGGCGTGACCAGTTTAGTCGACCGCCTGCTGGGCGTTCCGCAGCCCACGGGCCCCGAAGCCAACCAGGTGACAGTCGAGCGGACGCGCACACTGGACCGACACCAGAAGCGCGACCTGCTCGTGCTCACGGCTTGTTACGATAACTCGACCCGCGAAACGGTCGTTTCGCGGTGGGCTTCGCTCCGGCGCAAGCTTCGTTACCACACCTGGACCTCGTGGTGCGATCGGGTCATCGGCAGCTTGGTAACCGCGGCCGTCGTAGCCATCACGCTCTATTCTCGAAAGTGGGAATGGCTGGTAACGCCGTGGCCTTACCTGATCGTGCTGTTGGGTTGGCTCCCGTGGCTGGCGCGGCTGTGGAAGTGGTTCTGGGTGGCCCGCCGGATCGGCCGCAATGTGCGGGCGCTCAAACCCAACGTCGGATCGTTGCGCCGGTTACTGATGCGGTTCCCGAAACGCGATATCGACGGCCAACCTCTTCCCGAAAGCCAACGCACCGACGACCGTTTCGAACTGTTTGCCAAGTTCCAGGGCGTATTGAAAGCGCTCGGATGCGACGGGATCATCGTGCTCGTCGACCGCGTGGACGAACCGCACCTGATCACCGGTTCGGTGGATCGGATGCGAGCCCTCATATGGTCGATGCTCGAGAACAAGTTCCTGAAGCAGCCGGGCGTGGGCCTGAAGCTGCTGTTGCCGCGCGAGTTGGTCGACTTCATGCAACGCGAAGACCGCGACTTTTATCAACGCGCCCGGCTCGATAAGCAAAATATGATTCCCTCGCTCGAGTGGACCGGGCAGGCCTTGTACGATCTGGCGAATTCTCGAATCCGCAGTTGCGGCGCGAACGGAAAGAAGCCTGTCCTCCGCGCGCTGTTGGATGAATCGATCGCCGACGAGCGACTCATCGACGCCTTCCGCGCGCTCCGCGTACCACGCCACCTGTTCAAATTCCTATACCGCCTTCTGGTGGCCCACTGCAACGCGCACACCGACGACAAACCCGTGTGGGTGATCTCGAAAGAAACCTTCGAGGCAACACTCGCCGTTTATAGCCGCGATCAAGACGCCGTCGACCGCGGTCTGCAGGCGGGCTAACCAGATTGTTTCACCACATAGCACAGAGGGTAAAGAAGAGAAGCAGATTTGTCATTGTACATTGGCCATTTGAAATTGGGCATTTCTGAAATGACGAATGACGAATGGCGAATTCATTTCTTTACTTTGCCTTTGTGCCGTGCCCAGATAGCCGAGCCGTCTCGGCTCGGCGAGTTGTATACAACTGAGCCGTTGCGGCTTGATGAGTCTCCACTCTCGTGCTCCTGGAAAGTGGCAGACGAACCCTGTGTTCTCTCCACCGGGCACACCGAGTAGAATCCACTAGCGACGGATTCCGAACTCCGAGGGTCAAACTCGGATTGCCCCCTTCACTTGTCCAATCTGCCCATGTCCAAGCAATCGAAACCGCGCACCTCCGCCGAGCGCCAGGTTCGGCACCGCGAGATGTCGAAAGACTCGACACTTCGCGCCATTCCGTCGACACCGCTTCCGCCCCGACGTTGGCAACTAGCCCTGGCAAGTGCTATGCTCGGGGCGTGGGTCGTCATCCTGTGTGGAATGGCAATTCTCGGTTTGTAGGAACCGCCTTTCGTTTCAATTGACACGGAGCCAACCCGGCCCGCCGACCACAACACGTGGCACGGACTTTAGTCCGTACTGGCTTGGTCGAATTAACCGAAGGTGTTGGGGAATGGATTCACAGCCCCGGCTTTGGCGGGGGGCGTCGCGGTGCCACGATGCGTGGATGGCTCAACCCCCGTCAAAGAGGTTGTGATTTTTTTATTAGTCAAAACAACATGTTGCAATAGCAAGCACAAGCTAGCTTCAACCGTTGGTAGAAAAAGGGTTTTGACTGACAAAAAATCACAGCCTAAAAGCCGGGGGCTGACTGCGGTTCCAATCCCCGGACACGCTCAACTGGTTTGCTGCAATAGAATGTGGTGAATTCAAGAGTTTGAATTCACCATTGCACCCACGCACCGTATAACAGAGATTACGGACCCGCAACGAGTTGCGATGCAGCCCCGA
>JADZFK010000148.1 GCA_020849945.1 Pirellulales bacterium
CGGACCAAACGCGAACTCCCTACACGCCCGCTTCCTTGCGTACCGCCCGCCGATCGCAGGACCGGAGCTCCGATGCAAATCGGAGGGGATCCCCTTCTTTTTTAGTTGCCAGTTGCAAGTTACGAGTGGGAGGAAACCATGAAATTCAAATCACCCCCTTAGCGTCGGCCGCCAGGCCGAATATACCGCCAACACCCGCCGACTTATCACCCGCCGCCCCAACACCCGTCGCCCCAACACCCGTCGCCCCAACAACCGCCGCCCCAACAACCGCCGCCCCAACAACCGCCGCCCCAACAACCGCCGCCCCAACAACCGCCGCCGCGAGCCGCGTCGCAAGCGGCAAATCGCCGCGGGCCGCGGCTACCGTTGCGCCGCCGCGCGCAGCGCCACGAGGTAGGGCACGGGTTCCGAGCCGAGCGCGTTGAGGACGGTTCCGCCCGCCGTGAAAACGTGGGTAGCCCAGTTGGCCTGGCCGTATTTTTCGAGTGCCGCGCCCCCTTCACCGCCGCCGACGTACACTTCCACGCCATTATCCGTCAGCCGTTTGAGTTGCGGGATGAAGCGTTTCGTTCCGCCTTCGAAACGCGGGTCTTCAAACATGCCGAACACGCCGTTGTAGAAGGCGACCGCTCCGTCGAGGGCAAGAAACTCGCCCACGGCCTCTTCGAACAGCTTGCCCGTCTTGGGGCCGACGTCGAACTGCTCGTCGCCGGGCCGCAACGCCTCGACGACACGGCCGTCTTGAATCACGAAATCGACCGGCAGGATAAACTTGACACCCTTCTCCCGCCCTTCGGAAATAATCCGCCGTGCCTGCTCGATCCGGTCGTTTGGCACGAAGTAAGGTTTATCGGCGTGGGCCGGGTCCTCGGCCACGCCCAGGCAACATTCCTTGCCATCGAGCAGGGCGGCCGCCTTGCGCAGGGCACCGGAAAGGGCGCCCGCGGCAATCACGCGCGTGATCTTGCCGCGACGGATCATGGCTTCCATGTCGTCGAGCTTGTCGGCCTTCAGGCCGCTGAACACGACGAGTTGCGAATCGAGACATCGCAGCACGGGCCCGCCAAACTCGGCCGCCACGTATTCGCCGAGCGCCACGCGAGACATGGCCGCCGGCACCGCCACGCTGCAGGCATCCAGGCTGCCGGCCGAGAAAGCTTCGAACACGAAAGCCGTGCTGAGTTTCTCCGCAAATTCGTTTGCGAGCTTGGCGAGTTTGGGTGCGAGCCGGGGCAGATCGGCGGGTTTGGCCTTCCACAACACGCGCTCGATTTCGTACTTGCGGGTGTTTTCGAGCATGAGGATTGCGCCGGGTTTGGCCGCCGCGATTTGTTCCACCGCGCTGGGCAGAAGGGTCATGGTTGATTCGTCGAGCCAATCGGTGATGAGCGCGACTTCGCACGTCATGATCTCGCCGAGCCGCTTGGCGACCTTGGCAAGCGAGCCTTCGGGCTTTCGCCCGATATGGCCAAAAACAATCTGCTTCCAACCATGCCGCTGGCCGAAGGAGAGTGTATCGGCCATCGAGCGCAGGCGGATATCGCCCTCGCCGATGGTTGCCCCGGGCTTGGCGTCGACATCGCCGCGAACCAGCACCGGCGTGCCGGCGGGGAGATCGGCCAGCGACGCCATGCCAGGGATCGCCCGCAAGTAATCGGCCAGCGTTAGGGACGCCTTCGCCCCCCCGCCGCCTAGCAGCATTTCGCACCAGGTGAGCATGGCTTGATCGGTAACGGGCATCGTGTGGGTTCTCCTTGCAGGCGGCTAGATGAGCCGGGGCGAATGCGGAATAATAATGAGGACAATTAGTATGCCCTCAGCATCCCGCATGGAGAGTCATTTGGTCAAGCCGCTGCATCGATTAGAGGACATTCCGAACCGCCTTGTTCGGGAAAGCCATGGCGAGGAAGTGCGCTTGACGCTCGTTGGTGGGGCCGGTGCGCAGGTCGATCCCGCGAAGGCGGTCGAGCATGCGCTGGCCGATCCGATCGAGTATCCGCCGCTGGAGACGGGCATCGTACCGGGCGACCGCGTGGCAATCGCCATCGATAGTGCGGTACCCCGCGCGGCCGAGATCGTGCGCGGGGCGATTCACGCCCTGAAGCGGGCTGGCGTCGATCCGGAGCACATCTCGGTCGTTACCGTGGAAGAGGCCACAGCCGACGCCTGCCGCAAGTCGCTCCGCGACGCCGAGCAGGGGACGACGATTGCGCTCCACAACCCGGCCGATGAAAACGACCTGTGCCTGGTGGGAACGACCCAACGTGGCGAACCGCTGCTCATCAATCGCGCGATCTTCGACGCGGACGTTGTGCTGCCGATTGGCTGCGCTCGCGCTTCGGGAGGAGGCGTGTACGAGAGCCTGTATCCACGGTTTTCGAGTGCCGCGGCGATCGAGCGGGCCCGCACTCCGAATCAACACAAAGAGCCGCCCGTTTCCCAAGTCGATCCCCAAACTGCAATGAAGCACGCTCGCAATGGCAAGTTGAGCGAAGAGGAGGAAGCGGGCTGGATGATCGGCGTGGCGATGACGGTGCAAGTGGTTCCCGGCGCGAATGAGACGGTCGCCCATGTCGTGGCGGGCGAGCCGCGGGCCGTGGCCAAACAAGCCCGCGAGTTGTGCCGATCCCATTGGTTGTACCACACACGCCAGCGGGTAAGCTTGCTGATCGCCGCGATCTCGGGCGGGCCTGCCACACAGACCTGGCAGAACGTGGGCCGCGCGCTGGCCGTCGCCGAAGACGTGCTCGAAGAAGGCGGGGCCGTCGCCATCTGCTCGAACCTGGCGGAGCCCTTGGGCCATTCGCTGGGTCGGCTTGCCAGCAGACGCGATTTCGATTCGGCCGCTCAGAAAATCGCGAACGATCACGACGCCGATAGTTGGACCGCCTGGCGACTTGCCCGCGCGCTACAGCGCGGCCCCGTCTACCTCATGAGCCAACTGGACGATGAAACGGTCGAAGACCTCGGCCTCGCACCGGTCGAAACCATCGACGACCTTGTACGGCTTGCCGGGCGACACGACAACTACGCCGTCATCACGGGTGCTCAACATGTCGCCATTGAAGTGGGCGATTAGTACGTCAGCGCTAAGTCATTTCCACCACGACGACACGACGGACACGACGGACACGATGGACACGACGAACAAAAGAAGGCATGGACAGGATAACAGGATCGGCAGGATGAACTGGATCAGGGCGTCTTTGGATAAACTGAATAGAACCTTTCAGACATAAGTGATCCGACACCTTGCAGCTCAACAAGAACTCCATTTCATCCTGTATATTCGGTCAATCCTGTTATCCTGTCCAATCTTATCGTCGTGCTTCGTGGTGAAACTTAGCGTTGTAAGTTAGGCAGCATTTCATGAATGCGGAACCGCGACCCAACTCTTCCACCGAACCGTATCAATCGCTCCTTGCCGGGCATGCGGTGGTCGTGCTCGAAGGTTGGACGTGCCTCGTCGTTCGCGGGAACGATCGCAAAACGTTTCTGCACAACTTCTCCACCAACGATGTGAAACGATTGCTCCCTGGCCAATCGTGCGAAGCGTTCTTTCTCAGCGCCAAAGGAAAGATTCTTGGCCACGGGCTGATCACATGCCGCGAGGCGGAACTAGTCGTCGTTGGCGCGCCCGGGCAAGGCGCGAGGCTCATCGAACACCTAGACCGCTACATCCTTCGCGAGGATGTTCAACTGCGCGATGCCACGCACGAGCGGACGCTTCTGCTTGCCGCGCGCGCGGTAGATATTAGCCCGGTTTCGTTTGAATGGGCGATTATCCCCAGCGAACGAGCGCGTGTGCTCGAGGCCCCCACAGGTGAACGCGAACGGTTGACGCGGGGCATTAGCGAACACAAGTTGCTTCTGGCCGATCACGAGTCGTGGGAAGCGGCCCGCGTCGAGGCGGGCTTCCCCTTGTATGGCATCGATTTCGACGACTCGAACCTGCCGCAAGAAGTGGGCCGCGATTCGCGGGCCATCAGCTTTACGAAAGGTTGCTACCTGGGCCAAGAAACGGTCGCCCGCATCGACGCGCTCGGCCACGTCAACCAGTCGATCGTAGGCGTCCGGTTCGACAGCCTTGCCCCGCCGCCCGCCGGCACCGAGCTACTGATCGCGGGCGAGGTCGTCGGCCGAGTCACTTCGACCACGCTCTCCCCAAAACTCGGCGCGCCCCTTGCACTCGCACGGCTTCGCCGCGATGCCACCGCCGTGGGAACCATCGTGGAAACCGCCATCGAAACCACGAGGGAATCGACCCCCGCAAAAGGCACCGTGGCGAGTTTGCCAATCGAGTGATCGCCAAAACGGCCAGACACGAAGAGCGGCAAAGCGGCAACACGTCGCAAGCACGACG
>JADZFK010000149.1 GCA_020849945.1 Pirellulales bacterium
AAGAAACGCCCGGCACCCGGCGCAAATAGCGCCGATTATTGCATCCAAAAACACGTTTCCGCGCCCGTTGCAATACGCGCAAAATCCCCGGCCGACGGCCGCCGCCACCCGCCACGGCGGCACCATGAGCGTTAGCCGGTTATTGCTCGGTGGGCGCGGAACCTCCCGCCGGGTCTTCGAGTCTGACGAACTCGACCACACGCAGGTCGTTCGGCCCGTAATGCATGAGGCCCGTCGATTCGGCCTGCGTCAGGTTGTTCACGCTCGTCTCCATCACGATCCGCTTCTTGGCGCCGTCGGTGTACGACCACACGGCACGTTGCGTGTTCTTATCCACGGTGCCTTGAATCGGATACGAAGCATTCGCTTGTTGATCGAATGCCGTGCCGCTCAGAATGCCTTCCTTTGTCACGGCCAGTTGCACGAGTACGGTTACTTGGTTTGCGCCGTCTGGCGTCACGGCAAACACGCCGAGTGGCAGCCACTGGGCTTGGTTGGCTACATCGGGAACAACAACCGGCGCGCTTTCGACCAGCCGAAGCGTTTGTTGATAGAAAACGGGGGCGGGCTGATACCAGACGCCATTTACGTAGATGACGCCGTCCAGACAGTAGATGTACTCACCGGGGCCGTAGTCCCAGTAGTAGGGAGTCGACCAACCAAAATGGCACCAGTCGACGAGGACAGGGCAACTCGCCCAGCCCCACCAATAATAAGGCCGACCCAATCGCAGGGCGCAGTCATCCCAAGCGTGCCAATGCACATGGTGGTGATGGTGATGATCGTCGTGATCGTCCTTCCACCAACTCGAGCTGAACGGCAGGTTGTTCTTATGTTGCCCATGATGCCAATCCTTGCGGACGGCAATCGCAACGTTGAAGCGGTCCCCTTGTTTCCACTTGCCAGACCAATCGCGATGGTCGTGGCCATCGCCCTTTTTTCCTTTCCAAGCACCGCTCCAGTTCTGGAATTCATGATGAGCCGCCTCACCGCCGCGGAAATCGTGATGGCCTACGCGGCCGCCATCCGGCCCTTTTCCGCCTTGTTTGAAATCCCCGAGGCCCTTCGCGGGGTTGAGGTTCAAGTGCCGATCGATCTTGTGGCCTTTCCCCCCCACGCCCGAGATGGCACCGCCCGTGCCCTTGCCCTGCTCTCCACCCACGCCAGGCACGACTCCTATCTTCTTGGTTGTATTTCCACCGTGAAGTTGATCGCCAAGCTGTCGATCGCCTTGCGGAAAAATCCGATTGCGACTCGAGTTGCCGCCCGATTTACCGCCCGAGTTGGACGGGCTGCCACCCGAGTTACTCGAGTTACCCGCGCTGCCGCCCGATTTTCCCGAGTTGCCTGCATTGCCGCCCACGTTGGTCGAGTTGCCTTTGCCACTGGGCTCAAACGAATGCCGCCCTGAGGTGCGTTCGCCAGCGAGGCCAAGCGACGAATTGCCAGATGAAGAAGGGCCGAACTTGGATCGCGTTTCAAGCTGTTGAAAAACGGCCTGCGAGTTACCTTTTGTCGTGGCCCCGGAGGAACGGTTGCCGACGGAATGCCCCTCCCTGCTTCCCGCCGAAAACTGCATCGAGCGAAATGCTTCGTCGGAACGTCCCTTGAGAGAACTGCCAGACGAGTTTGCATTACCTTGCGAGTTACCGAACGACCGGAATGTGCCCTGCGATGAACCGTGGGCCGATCCAATATTGGAACGCAGTGACGGGGTGGCTTCTCCGCTCGATCGACCGGAGAACGATTCGCCCCTGTTCGACTTGAAGGAAGATTCCCCGCCGCTCGATCGAAAGGTCTGCGATGAGTGCGAACCAGAGAAACTACGCCCGCTCGAACTGCTGGTGGATCGTTGAAACGACCTGCCTTCGCCACCGCCGCTTGAAGACCGGAACGATGAACTGCTACGGTCGCTGCCGCCATGACTACTGCTGCCATGACTGCTGTGGCCGCCGCGGCTGCCACCATCACCGCCGCCCTTTCGACCATCGCGATCGGCCCACACGGGGCCAGCCGCCACGCTCAGCACCAACACCGCCACAACTGCGTAAACCCCACCCAACTTATTCGTTGACATCTCTCGCTCGCCTCCGATCATGGCCTGCTTGCTTCCTCCTCGGAAGGTGCCTTGTAACAGCCCGGGAAACCGCTCACTTCGCGGCCTTCCTCAACAGGCTGCCAGCAGGCTGCCAACTGGCAGAGAACAGCCTTCAAGATACTTCATGCAAGCGTCATGCCATACTTACTACTAATAGTATACGGCTGCAAGCAGAAGCGGAAAACAGTGGGTATTCCCACTGGCTGCGGAGAATACGGGCAGAAGAAACTGCAAAGCTAGCTGAGAAATATGACATCGCCTCGACCACACCTGCCATCGGTTTGACGACACATAGATGGAAGGCCCCATCGTGCTCAATCCGACGGTCACGGTTCGTTCGCCTCGGCCTTGTCGTCGGCTGGGGAAGCCTCTTCAGGTTGGCTCCCGTCGGCCACGGGCTGGTCTTGCCCCGCTTCGGCTTGAACGGCTTTGCCCTCGCGTTTTTCGGCGGCTGGCGAAGCCTTGGCCGACCCGCGCGACGGCCGCCATCGAGTCGGGCTTTCCACCGACCTGTCGGCAATCACGGTTCGCTGGGGTTCGCCGGTGGGAACGTGGCCGAGAGCTGCCTGCTCGCGCGGGTCGGTTGGTTTGAAGACGGTTTGCTGAATCGGGGTCGTTGCAACCGGCACGGCATACACCAAGCGCCTCGACTCACCAAATTCGGCCGTCTGCCGGACCCACAAAATCTTTCGCTGCCCCAGGGCGCTGCACTTCACTTGCAGCGGGATACCTTGCCACGACCGCGGAGCCACGAACGTAACCGCAAGCTCGTGCGTGCCTTCGAGCGAGGTCTGCGACGTGCGCATGAGCTTGAAGAACACGCCGCGACCTTCGTCGGCGGTGCCGCTCACGACCACAACATGTTTGGGGGGCAAACGATTCATTTTCTCCGTTGCCGTTTCGCAGTTGGAAAGACCGGCCGAGATCGACGGGGTCACCCGCGCTGCAGCCTCTGCGCCAGGTATCGGAAGCGAACCGCCCAGTGTTCCATCGAGCGACTTCGATTTCTTCGTGGTCGTTGTCACTTCGATCTCGCGTGTGATATCGCTGGCAAGTTGCGTTTGCGGAGCGAAGTCGAGTACGCGAAGCCCGGCGCTGGCGCCGCTGATTTCGATGCTGATCTCGTCCACGTCTTGGCGAGTCACTTCGTGAAACCGCACCGACACCGGGAGCACCACGTCGATGATTCGCTGAGTCGGATACTGGGCGAGCCGCTCGCGCGGCGTGAGGTCTCGGCACTCAACGGCCCGCGCCAAATCGAACTCAACCTCGGGACGGGCCAGCGAAACTCGCGGAACGCTGGCGAGCAACGGCATCAACACCACGAAGGCCATGCCGAGGCACGGAGCCACGCTCTGGCTGATTGAGCACCTGGGTGCAGCCCCCACACCGCTTGCATGGCAGAGCGGAACGTACAAGTGTCGAGAGATCGCGCTACGCATGATGTCCTCCCTCCGTGACCAGACAACCCAGTGCCAGCCGAGTTCGGCTGCTAGCACAGCGAGCAGTTTGCTTCGCAAGAGAAGTTGCACCGCCACTGTTCCTACGATGCACACGAAGAGAATGTTTGCGCAAGCACGCGATTGCCGTAGTATTCGGCCTTGCGCCGCAGATGGTAGCAGCTTATGCCGGTTGTGCTCGTTCCGTGGTCGTGATCTGGGCGATGTTCAGGCTAGCGATTCGTTCCAGCCTGTCGCCGTCATGAGCAACCAACGGCATTTCACCAACGACCACCGCTTGATCGGGATGACGAACGTCGAATTCCTGGCCATTGTTTAGATGAACCGTGAAGGGCTGAAATGGCTGAATCCGTATGAGGGCAATCAAATCGTCAGGGTTAATAATCGACTGCGTCCTCAAAGATATGGCAACTGACATCGCGTTGGTATGGGGACTGGAGTGGGGGAAGGGGAGGACTTGTGGGAGGCATCTCCGATCCCGACGATGAGAACATTCGAACTACCGTGTTGCCGCGGTGGTTCGGTATTGCGATGCGATCGTCACTCGGATTCGTCCGGTGCCGATCACTTGGTGGGCCGTGCTGTAGCTACCGCGTGATTCGGTAAAGGCGATTGGCCCGGCGAGGTCGAGCTTGGTGGCCCGGCACGAATCGATCCGAACCTCGAGCGGGCCCGCGAGAAGCAATCGCATCTGCGAGGCGTCTGCCGATGCCGCTTCCACATCGGCAAGAAACACGGCGGTGTCTTGATCGGGGTTTTCGGGCAGCGGCTTCACGCTTTGGAGCGTTAGTGTAAATCGAACGATCTGGCCGAACTTGTCTCCCAAGTTCAGAATTTGCTTTGCCAGGGCATTGGGAACCTCGAGCTTCTCGTCAATGGCGAGGGTTCGACCGGCGAGAAAGCGGGCAAGTGGGTTTGGTCGTCCTAGGGTTTCCAAGTGTGCCGAGACGATTTCGTATTCTTCGCGCGGTGGGCGTTGGCCGGCCACATCGGCAATGACCAACTGCCCCGCCTCGCCAGGCTCGCGGTGGCCGAAGTACTCCTTGCCTTGCACCGGCTGCGGTACGCTTTGGGGCGTATCTTGTTCAGGCACCGCTTTCGTTTCCTCCTTCCGCGAGGCAGCGTCGCTCGCCGGCTCTACCACGCCAGATTCGGAATCCTCTGCCTGCTTCGCCGAAACAACTTCGCGGTTCGCTTCGGGATAGAAGATTCGAGCGGCAGTCGTCACGCCGCCCTCGACGGCCCGTACCGTGACGATTCGCTGTTGGTGGGTATGCACGGTCGATTGGCTGTTGCCCGCTACTTGATTCCCTTTTCGTATCGAAAGCTTGATATGGCTCTCGACGTCCACTGCCTGCTCGGTTTCATCTCCGATGCGTGAACTGCTTTGGCCGAATCGAACGACGCTTGCCGCTGGCGCGGTTGCCGGATGTTGGCCGGTTGAGCGCTCGTATGTCGTTGGTTGCACGGCAAGGCCCTGCTGCCCCGCGGCAGGCCCGGCAACACCAAGCCCGAGTGCGAAGAAGAGCACCTGCCCGGCGAATCTTCTCGGTACGGAAGAACCCAATAACGATTGAACGAGGGCATGAAGCATGGCAGCACCCAATACAAGAATAAGTGACGGTCTAACGAATCGGCCTCGCAATCAGCCTTGCGAATAGAATGCGAGAATAGCGAGAGGGGAATCGCCAGGACATTTCCGTGGGGGGCAGATCATCGTCCCGGCGATCATGCAGGTCAAGGCCGGTGGGAAGCTTTCAGCACCTGCGCACCTGCGGGTGGGTGCGGGAACGCTCAGTTTTCAGGCAGCGGTAGCTAGCGTGGTTTTTTTGATTTTCTGGCGTAGGCTGTGCCGGGGCGTTGGCGGATGTGGGTGAGCCGTCGATGGTCATCGCTCAAGAGGGCGGCGCGAACTTGCCCGGATTTCTCACCACGGA
>JADZFK010000150.1 GCA_020849945.1 Pirellulales bacterium
CACATCTTGCGGTCCATCTTGCGGCAAGACCCCGACAAGATTTTGGTGGGTGAAATCCGCGATTTGGAAACGGCCGAAATCGCCGTGCAGGCTTCGCTCACGGGCCACCTGGTGTTTAGCACACTGCACACGAACGATGCCCCGAGCACGATCACGCGGCTGAAGGATATGGGTGTGCCGACGTTCCTCATCACGGCGACGGTCGAGGCGATTTTGGCGCAGCGGCTTGTGAGGCGGATTTGCGCTCAATGCAAGGAGGAGTACGTGCCGCCACGCGAAATCCTGGAAGACCTTGAGCTCACGAGCGATCAAGTCCGGGGCAAGCGGTTCTTCCGGGGGGCGGGTTGCGAAGTGTGCAACAACACGGGGTACAAAGGCCGCGTCGGCTTGTTCGAATTGATGATTATGAACAACGACCTGCGAGACAAGATCATGGCCAACGCCCAGTCGGACGAGCTGCGAGCGCTTGCACAGAAGCAAGGCATGGTCTCGCTTCGCCAGGCGGGGATCAAGTGTTGTTTTGAGGGCATTACCACACCTGATGAAGTGGTGCGGGAAACCATTTTGGAAGCGTAGAATTTCGGTCATGAACAAGACCGGCGATGGTATCGCCGCAATGAACGAGTACCGGCGATGCCATCGCCGGTTTTGTGAGGGACGTCATGCCAACATTTCAATTCGAGGCGATGGACGCGACCGGCGCTGAGATCAAAGACGTGATCGAAGCGCCAACCGAAGAAGAAGCCCAAGCCACGATACGGCAGATGGGCTACTTTGTCACGAAGATTACGGCCAAGAAGGCCCGCAAGAAGGCCGCGGCCACGGGCGCGAAGAAGAAGCGGGGCTTTGTGTTCGGCGGCGTTCGTTCGCGCGACCTCACCTCGTTCACCCGGCAGCTTTCGATTTTGCAAGACGCTGGTTTGCCGATTCTCCGCAGCCTGCGGATTTTGGCGAACCAAGCCAAGCCGGGCCGCCTGAAGTACTCGCTCGAGGATACGTGCGAAGAGATCGAAGCCGGCTCGACGCTTTCGGAAGGCATGGCCAAGAGCCCCAAGTGCTTCAATCGGCTGTACGTCAACATGATCAAGGCAGGCGAGGCGGGCGGGGCGCTCGAACTCATTCTGCAGCGCCTGGCCGATTTCCAGGAGCGGGCCGAATCGCTCAAACGCAAGGTGAAAGGCGCGATGATCTACCCGATCGTCGTCGTCACGGTGGCCGTGTGCATCCTCACGTTCATCATGATCAAGATCGTGCCCGAGTTCCGAAAGATATTCGTGGAATTTGGTCTCAAGTTGCCGTGGATGACCGAGTTGCTCGTTTCGATTTCCGATTGGTGCGTCACCTATTGGTATCTCATCCCGGGTATTCCGGTATCGATCTGGCTGACGATCAAACTCATTCGCAAGTTTCGGCACGGGCGTATTGGTTGGGATCAGTTCATTATCAAGGTGCCGATCTTTGGGCAGCTTGTGGAAAAGAACATCTTGGCCCGCACGACCCGGACGCTTGGGACGCTGGTGGCCAGCGGTGTGCCGATCCTCGAAGCGCTCAACATTACGCGCGATACGAGCGGGAATGCCACGTTCGAGCGGATGTACACGAAAGTTTCTGAAGCGATCCGCGAGGGCGAGGCCATCGCCAAGCCGATGAAGGAGAACTCGGTTCCCGGCTTCCACCCGGTGTCTGCGTTTTTCTGGTTCTGCTTCATTGGCGGCCCGATTGGCCTGCTCATTTACTTGCTGAAGTACAAACAACGCATCGTGGACGACATTGTGATCAACATGGTTGATGTGGGCGAGGAGACGGGCGAGCTCGATACGATGCTCTATAAAGTTGCCGATACCTACGACGAAGAAGTTGCCGTCCTTACGGATGGCCTCACCAAACTCATGGAACCACTCCTCATCATCTTCCTCGGCGGGGCGGTCGGCTTCATTGTCATCTCGCTCTTTGTCCCGCTCGTGGCGTTGATTGATGGACTAAGCAAATAAGGAAGCGGGATGCGGGGGGCAGGGAACTGTGCCTCTGCATTCGGTGGATTACCAAGAACGATACGAAGGATAATTCGAAGATGAACCGAAACACGTCAAACTGCAATTCCATGTCCCCTGCCCCCCGCATTCCGCGTCCTCGCGCGTTCACGCTTGTGGAACTGCTTGTGGTGATTGCGATCATTGGCATCTTGGTGGCGCTGATCACGGTGGCGGCCGTTGGGGCTTTGAAGAAGGCGCGCGAAGCGCAGATCAAGGCCGAGCTGAATCAAATCGCCACGGCCATGGACGAATACAAGAATAAGACGACCGCCTACCCGCCGAATTGCCAGACCGATGGCAACTCCGGCGTGTTGGATGAAACGGGGATTTTGAACGATGTGAACCGCCACTTAGGGCAGATAGCCGGTCGCTCGCAAGAGAGCAGCGACCTGGCTCGTGTGCTAACGGGGTTGTCGCCCAGTAATTCGGGCAGTTATCCGCGGGTTCTCGCCGGTGGTATTTCGGCGGGCGAAGCGGTTGTGTTCTGGCTTAGCGGATTTAGTTCCGATCCGAAGTTCCCCATCTCGGGCGAAGGCGGCCCTTCGTATAAGATCCCTTCATCGGGGCAGTCGTCGAATCGCACGCTCGATCCGATCGAATCTCGCAAATGGGTATTTCCGTTCGATGTTACTCGCTTGGGCCCGCGCGATGCGGACGGCTTCTTCGACGAATCCACTGGTCGCTTCGTGGAATACCTCGACCAAAAGGGGGTATGGCGGCGGATCAATTTCTGGCAGTACACGCCCACGAAGTCGGAGCAGCCGTATCTGTACTTCGATACGTCGCGGCACGATGCGATCTCATCCAAGGGCGGCTCCAACACGTACCTCGGTTACTACGATCCGCCCGCGGCGACCGCTTCCAATATTGCCCTGCACGTTCATGCATTTAAGAAGGTTGCGGAATCGGCCAGTTCGCCTGTGCCGATCCAGTTCGTCAACCCCGCCAAGTTCCAGGTCCTTCACTGTGGTTTGGATGATGCTTGGGACGAAGAGGCATTCGAAAAGATGTCGGCACATGGCGTTACCGAAAACGGGGGCGATCCCAACGATCCCGCCAGCTACCTGCTTTTCCCCACGGGTCCGTTCGTGGGAGATATTGCCGATACGATCGTAAACTTTGCGACCGAGACACGGATCGAGGATGCGCAGAAATGACAAGAGTCAAGAGTCAAGAGTCAAGAGCCAGATTTCGGATTGCGGATTGCGGATTGCGCGCGTTCAATCCGCAATCCGCAATCCGCAATCCGCAATTGTCTGGCTCTCGACTCCCGGGGGGCGTCACGCTTGTTGAGTTGCTGATTGTTGTTGCGATCATTTCGGTATTGGCGACGATCATTTTGGGCGTGGCCGCGGTTGCTGGTGAAACGGCCCGCGAGCAACATACCAAGCACGTCGTCCAACGCCTTCACTCGCTTCTCACCGATTTCTATGGCACGTTCAAAACCCGCCGTGTGCGGCTGAACCCTGTGATCGAAGCGGCAATCGACTCGGAGATAAAGAACAAGAACATGACGGCTGCCGAAGGGGGTCGGCTCAAGGCTGGGTACCGCCTGTGTGCCCTGCGCGAGCTGATGCTGATGGAAGTGCCCGATCGCTGGAGCGACGTGCTGCTCAAAGCGGTACCCTCGACCCTGACCAAGAGCAACCCGTTGGCCGACACGCTTCGACCCATCTATCTCGATCCCAATTCCCTATCTGCGAACGGTCGGACGCCGCTGGCGGAAAGTTATCTGCGTCGCTACCAAGTGATCGCCCAGAACAACCAGCCTTCGGGCGAGGTGTTGAGAGATAACCAGGGCGCCGAGTGCCTTTACATGATCATCACGTTGGCCACGGGCGATGGTGAAGCCCGCGCGCTGTTTGGCGAAAGCACGATCGGCGATACCGATGGCGACGGTGCCCCCGAGTTCCTGGATGGCTGGGGCCAACCGATCAACTTCCTGCGCTGGGCGCCGGGATTTGAATCGCAGATTCAGCTTGACGCCAACCAGTTAGGAAACCCCAACCCGAACAATGCCGTGTGGACCAGCGCGGCGGCGGCCGATCATGATCCGTTCGACTTGTTCCGCCAGGATCCGCTGGCCTTCCGCCTCGTGCCGCTTATTTACTCGGGTGGCCGCGATGAAACATTCGGCATCCGTTTGGTGAAGCCGCACGTGGCGTGGCTGGGGGTGGCCAACGCTTATGTTTTGCCGAACACATTGAAGCCGCTGACGCCCTACGCGGAAGCCGCCGACGCCAATGATGGCAGCAGCGACTTCCTCGGCACCCCGAATACCGACGGCACCGCGACCGACAACATTCACAATCATTTGTTGGGGCTGCGATGAGAGTCAAGAGC
>JADZFK010000151.1 GCA_020849945.1 Pirellulales bacterium
GCGGAGTACATCCGCGGCCAAGAAGGTACGGAGCCGAGCGATGGTGACGACAAGTTTCAGGTCACTCCTTCGTGAGCGAAGGACTTCAGTCCGTAGCTCACGAATTCCTCGAACCTACCGGCTTCTACAGGGCCAATCACTTTTTCAATTTGGGCGAGTGCATTGGAAACCAACCCGAAGCGTCAGCGAGGGAAAAAGCACACATTCCCTCGCTGACGCTTCGGGTTCGTGAGTCCTCGCTTTCCCGAACATGAATAACGGATCGGCCCTATTGCTCACGCCGTTCTCCTTGCGAGCGGCCTACCGCGAGAGTAGTCTATCTTTCTTACTCTGTTTTCACCCCGTTGCAAGGAGACGGCTCGATGCCAATGCAACCAGGCTTGAAGCCGAGGACACCGAAGCAGCAAAGTATTTCCGGCTTGCTCGACCGCGCACTCGATGCGGGCGAGGGCTTGTTGCGGCTTACGCCCACCTGGGTGCCACGCTCGTTTTTGCATCCGGGTAAACGGATTCGGCTCCACCCCGACGATTGGTACGCCTACGGCGCCCATCGCGGCGGCATCGACGAGCGCTGGTTCGGCAGTACAACCGAAGCCGCCAACGATGGCCGCGTGTGGCACGAAGGACTCAGCTTCTGCGAATTTGAAGGCGAGGAGTTTTTGCTGCGCGACGCCGTGGCCGAGGCGGGCGGCCGAATCATCGGCGAGGCCATGTTCAACAAGTACGGCAAGTGGCCCGTGTACTCGAAGTTCTTCGACAACATGGGCCCCATCCCCCACCACATGCATCAGCGATTCGAAGATGCCAAGCTCGTCGGCCGAGAGGGGAAGCCCGAGAGCTACTACTTCCCGCCGCAGTTCAATAACGTCGATAACAACTTCGCCTACACGTTCATGGGGCTCGAACCCGGCACCACAAAAGCCCAACTCCGCAAGTGCCTCGAAGATTGGAGCAAAGGCGATAACGGCATCCTCGACCTGTCTCGCGCGTATCGGCTGAAACGCGGCACCGGTTGGCTCATTCCTCCCGGCGTGCTCCATGCGCCCGGTTCGCTCTGCACGTACGAACCGCAGTGGGGCTCCGATGTGTTCGGCATGTTCCAATCGCTCGTTGAAGGCCGCGAAGTGCCTTGGTCGCTGCTCGTGAAAGATATGCCGCCCGAGAAACATCACGACCTCGATTTCATCATCGGCCAGCTCGATTGGGAGAAAAACGTCGATACTCATTTCAAGGAATACAATTACCTGGAGCCGATCGTTGACGCCGAACGCATCGGCAAGGGCTTCACCGATCGTTGGATTGTGTACGGCACGATCGATGGCCAGCAACTCTTTAGCGCGAAAGAGCTTACCCTTGAACCGGGCGCGACGTGTACGCTGCAAGACCCCGGCGCGAGCGGATGGATCACCGTGCAAGGCCGCGGCAAGCTCGGGGCTCTCGAGATTCAAACGCCCGTGATGATCCGCTTCGGCGCCCGCACGGAAGACGAAGTGTTTATCACCCACGAAGCGGCCCGCCGCGGCATCCAAGTCGAAAACAGGGGCAGCGAACCCTTGGTAAGCCTCCGCTACTTCGGCCCCGATACGCACACCAATTTACCGAAAATCGCCACCAATAAATAACTGCTACGCCCCAAGCCGACGGCATGCCGTCGGCTTGGAAATGCCTTGTTCACATTGAAAGGAGCATCTCATGTCGCAGTGGTGGCTCGTAAGCTGGACCACCTACGGCACCTGGCTGCCCGGCGACCCACGCGGATTTTGCACGTGGAGAAAACGCGAATACGTTCCGCCACCCAAACGCTACGCTCAACCTGGAGAAGCCACGTACCAAGCGGCAGAGTACGTTTCGACTCACACACTCGCCAAGGCAATGTGTGGTGAGCCCGTTTACTTGACTCCCGCGCAAATGCAGATGGCGCTGTCCGCAATCGTTGAGGAGATTGCGGCACTTCCTGTTACCCCGGTGATCATCGCGCTCGGTTCTTGGCACGTGCATTGGCTGTGCAACTTCGGTACACTGAAAATCCGCCCCACGATTGGCCGCGTAAAGGCGGCTGCGACACGGGTACTTAACGAGCATGGGTTTCAAGGCAAACGCCCTTGGACAAAAGGCTGCAACATGCGGTCGAAGCCGACACGCGAGGCATGCCGCGCGGCGTACCGGTACGTACGCGATCATCGAGATCAAGGCAGCCTCGTTTACGAATGGCCAATCGATCCGAACGACATTGTGTTTTGAGTGAGATAAGTGACTTGACAAAATAACGAACCCCAAGCCGACGGCATGCCGTCGGCTTGGAATTTGATTGCGCATGAACCCCACCTACTTTGCCCTTAACGCCATGATCACTTCGCACAACGCACTTCCGAAACTTCACAATGCGGCCTGGCCCGGCGTGGTTGGCAAAGGCGAAGGCAGTGAACCGCCGATCGGGCTGGATACGATGCTTGACCTCACCGCGGCGGCCGAGGTGAATGGCCAGCGGTTCGATGGTGTTGACTTGTTCTTGTTCGATCCGCACGTGAGCATCGATTCGACAGATAACCAGCTGGAAGATTTGGCGAAGCGCATTCGCTCGCGCGGTTTGGTGGTGGGTTCGGTGGTCGCACCGGTGTGGCCGCCAACGGGCGGCGGGTCGGCCATGGGCGATGACGCGGCCCAGCAGCAGTTTCTTACTCAAGTGCGCAAAGGTTGCCGTATCGCGCGGGCACTGCGGCAGATCGGCGTTCGGCCGTATGGCGTCGTGCGGATCGATTCCGCCTGCTCGCCCACCGAATGGGCGGCGAACCCCAAAGCCAACACGCAACGTATTGCTGATACTTTCCGCAAAGCCTGCGACATTGCCGAGGAGTTCGGCGAACGGCTCGCGGCCGAGGGCGAAATTTGTTGGGGAGGGATGCATAGCACTCGCCACATGGTTGAATTGCTCGAAGCCGTGAATCGACCGAACACGCTTGGTTTCCAGGCCGATATGGCCCACACGCTGCTGTTCATGTTGGGCCACAACGCTCCGGAAGACCGCCTCGTGCCCGCTGACTTTCGCTGGGACGATACGGCCGCGTTCGAGGCCGGGTACAAGAAACTTACCGACGCGCTTCGGCCCTGGACAATCGACTTCCATGTGGCCCAAAACAACGGCGAAGTATTCGGCTCCGGCTCGCACGACAAAACCGGCCGCCACTGCCTGCCCAACGCGGCCGATGGCAAGCTCGACGTGGCCAAGTACGCCGGCTACTGGCTCCGCGACCCAAGCGGCCAGCCCCACCGCCGCTTTCAGCACATCTGCTGGGACGGCTGCATGTTCCCCAACGAAACACTCATGAACCCACGCACCTGGAACGATATTTTGGCGATGATGATCGCCGTGCGCAACACGCACGGCTGGGACGAGTGATTCACCCTAAACAAGAATACTTCACCACAGAGCACGGAGGAGGAAAACTTTAGAACGCTAATCGTTACTGATTAACGCTAATCGGCAATTGAAAATAGTATCAATTCGCGACATTTGAATTCTTAATTAGTGAAGATAAGCGAAGATTAGTGTTCTTGATTTCTCTGTGCTCTCTGTGTCTCTGTGGTGAAAACAATCGAAAGCATTTAAGAATGGCACAGCGTAAGCCTCTCCGCATTGGCATGATTGGTTACGGTTTCATGGGTCGGGCGCATTCGAATGCGTACCGGCGCGTGAACAATTTTTTCGACTTGGCCCACGAGCCGGTGCTCGAGGCCGTGTGTGCCCGCGACGAGGCCAAGGCCAAAGCCTTTGCGGATACGTGGGGTTACGCCTCGGTCGAAACCGATTGGCGCAAACTGGTCGAGCGCAAGGATATCGATGCCGTCGATATCTGCGTGCCGAACAACTTGCATCACGACATCTCCGTGGCGGCCGCCCAGGCGGGGAAGATGATTCTATGCGAGAAACCGCTTTCCATGGACGTGGCCGAGGGGCTGAAAATGGTCGAGGCAGTGGAGAAGGCGGGCGTGCTGAACACGGTGTGGTACAACTACCGCCGTGTGCCGGCCGTCACGCTGGCCAAGCAACTGATCGAGGAGGGCCGCCTCGGACGGATCTTCCATTACCGCGCGAACTTCTTGCAAGATTGGACGATCTCGGCCGACCTTCCCCAGGGCGGCGCCGGGTTGTGGCGGATCGACGCCAAGGCCGCCGGCAGCGGCGTCACGGGCGACCTGCTGGCCCACTGCATCGATACGGCCCTGTGGCTCAACGGCCCGATCAAGAGCGTTACCGCGATGACCGAAACGTTCATCAAGGAACGAAAGCACACGGGCACCGGCAAGATCGAACCGGTGGGAATTGACGATGCGTGTGCGTTCCTCTGCCGATTTGCCAATGGGTCGCTGGCCATCTTCGAATCGACTCGTTACGCGCGCGGCCATAAGGCGCTCTATACGTTTGAAATCAACGGGGCCGAGGCCTCGATCGCATGGGACCTGCACGACCTGCATCGGCTCAGTTACTTCGACCACCGCGATGATTCGCTGGTGCGCGGCTGGCGCAGTGTTCACGTTACCGACGGCGACATGCCCTACATGGGCCATTGGTGGGTGCCCGGTTTGCAGATCGGTTACGAGCACTCGTTCGTCCACCAAGTGGCCGACTTCCTCGGAGGGGTAGCCAAAAACAAACCCACGTCGCCCACGTTCCGCGAAGCGCTCGAAACCCAAAAAGTGTGCGATGCCGTGCTGGCAAGCGCCAAGAGCGGCCAATGGATGGAAGTTGCGTAGCGACCAACGCAATTCACCAAGGTGGCTAACCACAAAGAACACGAAGAACACAAAGGAACAATGCAAGATACTAGCTTGCGCTTCAGCTTCAAGAGTCGGAGCTAAGACTTCCGGTGGCGCAAACCAAGGTGTTGCTGTTCATATCTTTGTGAACTTTGTTTCCTTCGTGGTTAGTCGTTTCGGTTCGTGCCTTTCTTGCAAGGCCGCGATGGCCGCTGCTTCTTGGGCGATGTGCTCTGGCTTATCGAGCCATGCCGCCGAGACGCTTGCGGTCCACGAATCGCCCGGTTGAAGCGAAACGGCGCGGCCCTGTTGCTGCTCGAACGTGCGAGGGTTCGGGTAGTTCGTGCCGGGTTCAATGCCGAGCACGAAGCCATCGGCCTCGGCCGGCGTGTTACGCCACACGGTGAAACAAGGAAGCGAATGCTTGTTGAAACGCAGCGCGACGGCCTGGCCGCCGGTCAACTGGTCGACCAGAACGCGTGTGTTTCCCGCCGAGTCGGCCGCGAGATCGAGCAGGAACGTTTGTTCGAAGGAACCAGGCCGCGGTGGTGGAATCTGGTTCCACGTATCGATCCCCGCTTCGACCGCGGCTTGCGAATGCGGTGCGATTGTTTTCAATGGGGCATGGATTCGGGCACCCGGCCTCAACAACGGTTGGCCCAAGTTGAAGTGATACAGCAATTGCAACGTGGCGGGACGTCCGCCGATACTGGTGACTTCGTCGGTCCAGGTGAACTCGTGCGATCCAAACGCGGTGGTGATCGTGGAAGTGAGTCGAAGCGATTGAAAATGGAATCGTGCTTCGTCGACGGTGCCTCGCAATGAAAGGGTGCGGGCATCTTCATCGACGATGAGTTCGACAAGGTGGGCCGGCAGATTCGCAATCCGGCCGTGGAGCGGCCGCAACAATCGGCCAGCATCATCGAATTCGGGCGGGCCGTTGCTTTCTAGTCCGCAACGGCACAGCAGTTCGCTGAAGCCATCGAGCCAACCGAAGCCGGCCGGTTCCATGAGCGGCACGAAACTGGGGTGAACGGGCCCGCCGGCTGGCGAACGCCAACCCAACACGTCCTCGCTGCCGCGGCGATGCACGCGCCAGATTCCCATGCCGCGTGTCGGCAGCACGTCGAGGCAAAGCAGGCCGTTATCGAGTTCCACGACCTGCACGCCTTCCGATCGGCCACCCCGGCAAGTGCGAAGTTGTGCGCGCCAGCCATGAGTTCCAGCCACCGTGTTGGAGTCAACAATTCCATGCTGTGAGTCGATCAATATGCGCGAGTGAGTGGGCATTGGTAGGCGTTAGGGGTTAGGGGCGAGGGGCGAGGGGTTAGGGGCGAGGGGTTAGCGGCGGCGGCAACGCCGCATTTACTGCTGTTAGCTGTTAGCTGTTAGCTAAGAGCTAAGAGTCATTCGTCAAGGAACCATCCATGTTAGCCAGGTTGCTTGGGCGAAGGTTAGTAGTCCGACGAGCGATGCCAGTACCACGCTGTGCCAGAAGACGAAGCGGAGAATGCGTCCTTCCGTGCCACGTTGGCCGGTGGCGGCCGAGGCGACGACGATGCTTTGGGCATCGATCATTTTGCCCATCACGCCGCCCGTGCTGTTGGCTGCGCAAATGAGGATTGGGTTGAGACCAAGGCGTTCGGCCGTGATGCGTTGCAGGTTGCCGAAGAGGGCGTTGCTGGAAGTATCGCTACCGGTGAGCGCCACGCCCAGCCAGCCGAGCATGGCGGCGAAGAAAGGGTACAGCACACCGGTTTTCGTGAATGCGAGGCCCAGCGTGACATCGCTTCCGCAGAACTGAGTCAGGTACGCCAGCCCCAGCATGGCGGCAATGGTGAAGAGCGATTCTCGTAGGCGGGTAAGTGTCAGCAAGAACACGCGAAGAAAGCGATAGGGTGTGATACCGAGCCACACGGCGGCGAAGAGCGAAGCCAAGAAGATGCTGGTGCCCGTCGCGCTTAGCCAATTGAAGCGAAAGATGGCTGGCTTCGGCAGTACTTCGGTACTTGCAACCGGTTCGCCAGGTTGCACGGTTTGGTGCAAGAACGGAATGGGCCACTGAAATTCGGAGATGCCGGCAAGGATGTTGGGGCGTTGCCACCAGGCGAGTTGTGTGGTTTCCGCGGGTGTTTGTGCGGCAATGCGGGGCTTAGCGCCGCCATCGGCCAGTGTGCGAAATTGTGGAAGCCCCCACAAAAATATGCAGGCGGTCAGCGTCGCCCACGGCACCCAAGCATGAATGAGTTCGCGGCGGGTGTAGTCGTGTGTTGTACCCAACGCGGCGGTTGGGTTCGCGGCAGCCGACGGGTTGGCGATTCTTGGGTTGGTTGTCGTGACCGAAGTTTCCTTGGTCTTCTCGTGGGCCAATTCCTCTGGGAATCGCCAGGTTTCAGCGGGCCGCCACATTCGCAGTAGTACGGCCAGCGCGACCATCGTCGCCACGCCGCCGAGGACGTCGGTGAGCGAAGGCCCGAGGTAATTTGAAACCAAGAACTGCACCACCGCGAATACGCCCCCGCTGACAACGACGGCGGGGCACACCCCCATGAGGCCGCGCCAACCGGACATGGTGCAGACCATCCAGGCCGGCACGATGAGCGAAAAGAAAGGCAACTGGCGTCCCGCCATCGCAGAGAGTACCATCTCGGGCAGGCCGGTCACCTTGGCGAGGGTGACGATTGGAGTGCCCAACGCGCCAAAGGCGACGGGTGCCGTGTTTGCGATGAGCGTCAACCCTGCCGCGTACAACGGCGGGAAACCCGCCCCCATGAGGAGCGCCCCGGAAATGGCCACGGGCGTGCCAAATCCGGCAGCCCCTTCCAGGAACGCGCCGAAGCCGAAGGCGATCAAGAGCGATTGCAAACGGCGATCGGGCGAAAGCGCAACGACCGAGGCTTTCACCTTTTCGAACGCCCCCGCCTCGACGGTTAGCAGGTACAAGAAAACGGCTGTGAAGACGATCCAACCGATGGGAAACAACCCGAAGCAAGCGCCAAAACCGGCCGATGCAACCGCCGCTTGCCACGGCATACCATACGCGCCAACGGCAACGAGGAATGCGGTGAACAACCCCGCGGCCGCCGCTCGCGGCGCCGACCAACCGGCAAACGCAAGCCCGCCCAACAGCACGACCACCGGGAGCGCGGCCGCAACGGTCGAAAGCCATTCCGACCCAAGCGGGTTATAAGGTTGTACCCAAACCATAAGCCGTCCACAAACGAACTCATCGTGAGGAGCTTGGGAAGAACGAACTGGGAGAAACGGATTGCGGATTGAGTAGGGCGATGGGTATTGGCGGTACATGCGGCGTTGCCGCCGCCGCTAAACCCTCAATCTTCTCAACTCGCAAGTCGCAACTAAAAAAAAGGGAGAGGCCTCTCCGGTGCTGTGGGCC
>JADZFK010000152.1 GCA_020849945.1 Pirellulales bacterium
ACAAGCCAGGAGATCGTTGGAAGCAAGGTCAACCGCCCGTCGCTACGAGACAGGGTGTTTCCACCGTTCCTTGGGGTAGGGGGACTTGCGACTGGTTTTCTCCGTGGCTCCGTGCCTTGTATGTATTCGCCGAGCCGTCTCGGCTCGGCGAACTGGCATGGGCTCCTGCACCCGATCGTCCGGCCCAAAGGGCCGGGCTATGTAGAATCAACACAGCCGCCTCCGTGGTTTTGATTGTGAGAAATGCGGACTAACGCTTCGGGTTCGTGAGTCCACGCTGTCCCGAATATGAATCACGGATCGGCCCCGAGCGACTGGCCTACTTGGCGGTCTTTTTGCCACATGCTTCGTGCTGGGAACAAGAGTACAGAGAGGCCGCCGCTAGAATTGGTGTCGAAGCTGACGCTGGAAGGGCCGAGCCTTGACCGGGAAGATCGGCAGATGCGGCATAACCCGCAAAGCCGCCCAACCAGGAGCCTGAAGTGCGTGCCAGCAAGGCTTCGGGTGCGAGACAAATCGGGGACCGGTTGCTAAAATGAGGGCATTCCCTCTCTTTTCTTTTTTTGCCAAAAAGCGGCTCGCCGCAAGGCTCTAACGACGCGATCGCATCCTGCCGAGGCTCTTGATGAAGGTTCTGATTACCGGTGGCGCCGGGTACATAGGCAGCATTCTTGCCGAACAATTGCTTGCACGTGGAGACGAGGTTCACGTTGTCGATAGCCTCGTGCATGGCGATCATTGTTTATTTCAATTGTGCGCGAACCCGAAGTTCGAGTTTACCCGGGGCGATGTGCGCGATCGAGAGTTGATGGCCCGCGTGGCCAAGGATGCCGACGTAATCGTGCCGCTTGCGGCCTTGGTGGGCGCGCCAGCCTGTGCCAAGGACCCCATCGCGGCCAAGGCCGTCAACTACGAAGCGGTGCTGCAGCTAGCAAAGCTGCGATCGCCTTCGCAGCTTGTCATTTATCCGAATACGAACAGCGGCTACGGCATCGGGGCAGGCGATTCGTTCTGCACGGAAGATAGCCCGCTCGAACCGATCTCGGTTTACGGTCGTACCAAATGCGATGCCGAGCTAGCCCTGCTGGAGCAGTCGAACGTGGTGACGTTCCGGCTGGCCACCGTGTTCGGCGCTTCGCCCCGAATGCGGATCGACCTGCTGGTGAACCATTTTACGTACTGCGCGGTGAAGGACGGTTACCTCGTGGTCTTTGAGAAGCATTTTAAGCGGAACTATGTACACATCCGCGACGTGGCCGACTGCATGATTTACGCGATGGACAACCGCGAGAAGATGATCGGCCGCTCGTTTAACCTGGGATTGGATAAGGCCAACCTCACGAAGCAGCAGTTGTGCGAGAAGATACAGGAGTACGTGCCGAAGTTCTTCGTGCATTATGCCGAGATCGGCGAAGACCCGGACAAGCGAGATTATGTTGTATCGAACCAACGGTTGAGGGAAGCTGGCTTCGAGGCCCAGCGTGGCCTGGAAGTGGGCATCCCCGAACTCATCAAAGCTTACCGTACGCTCCCCCTGGGAAGTTACCGCAATGCCTGACGCAATCCTCTCGACGAAAGAAACGACGCTGAAGCCCAGCAAGAAATTGCAGTGCGACATCATCCGTGCGAAGTCGCCGCTACGGGTGAGTTTTACCGGTGGCGGCACCGATGTGCCCGCCTGGTACGAAGTGAATCCCGGCGCCGTGCTTTCCTCGACGATCAATCGTTACGCCTACGTAACGCTTTACCCGCGCGACGATCGGCAAGTGCGGATTCGGTCGCTGGATTTGGGTTTCTCGATCGACTTCGATTTAGACCACGGCCCGGCTTACGATGGGGCGCTCGATTTGGCCAAGGCGGCCATCAAGCGGCTCGAGATCGATCGCGGCATGGATATCGATATCCGGTCGGATGCCCCCGCCGGCAGCGGTTTGGGCGGCTCCTCGGCCCTTACCTCGGCCCTGCTCGGCGCGCTGGCCGAGTTCCGCGGCCTCAAGCTCACTCGCGAACAACTGGCCGAGCTGAACTACACCGTCGAGCGAATCGACCTCAAGATCGCGGGCGGCAAGCAGGATCAGTATGCTACGGCCTACGGCGGCTTCAATACGATCAAGTTCTGCAAGGATTTGATCGCGGTGGAACCGGTCGAAGTCAGCCCTTCGATCGTGAACGACCTGGAAGCCCACTTGCTGCTGTGTTACACGGGGAAAGTGCGAGCGCACGGCAACCTGGTTGCCAAGCAGGTCGAAATGTTCCAGCAAGGGCGTACCACGACAATCGACGGCATGAAGCGGCTCTACGACATGGTCTTCGAGATGCGCGACGCTCTTGTGGAGGGCGACTTGGATTGTTTCGGCCACCTGATGCACGAAGCACAGATCAACAAAATGCGAATGAACCCGCACGTCACCGAGGGCACGGCGATCGACTCGATGTACGAAGCGGCGATGAATGCGGGTTCGCTGGGCGGCAAGCTGCTCGGCGCGGGGGGCGGCGGTTACGTGGCCTTCTACTGCCCGACGAACAAGCAGCACGAAGTGCGGGCCGTACTCGAATCGATGGGCGGCACGATCAGCGATTTCGCCTTCGATGAGCAAGGCATGCAGGTATGGCGCAGTGCCAGCCGGTAAGAGTTGTTTCTCACAAATACCACGGAGACACGGAGGCACGGAGCGAGCGTATTGGTCATTGGTGATTTGAAATGAGCCATTACTGAAATGGCCGATGGCGAATGACAAATCTGCAATGACGATTTTCTTTTCGGTGTTCTCTGTGGTGAGTAATCGGGGATTAGGGGAGCGGCGGGGATGAGCGAAGCCGCGAATCACGCATCTCGGGCGGCATCGAGCGTGAGTGCCATCGTGCTGGCGGGCGGGCGTGGTACGCGGCTGCAGGCTGTCGTTGCCGATCGGCCCAAACCGCTGGCGCTCGTGGCGGGCCGGCCTTTTGTTACGTATTTGCTCGATCAACTGGTCGATGCTGGAATCTGCAACGCCGTGCTTTCCACCGGCTACCTGGCCGAGCAGTTCGAAACGGAAATTGGTCCGAAATACCACGACCTTTCAATCGCTTACGCGCAGGAAACCGAGCCGTTGGGTACCGGTGGCGCTATTCGATTTGCGGCCGACGAGGCGGGCTTGCCGCGCGAGGTCGAGCACGTGTTGGTAATGAACGGCGACTCCTATTGTGCCGCCAATTTAGAGGCGTATATCGAGTGGCACATTGCGAGCGGGCACGACGTTTCGCTACTCTTGGCGAGAGTGGAAGATGCCTCGCGGTACGGCACGGTGATGTCGGGGGCCGATGGCCACATCACGGCATTTCTGGAAAAACAGCCCGAACAAGTAGCGGGGAACATCAACGCGGGCATCTATCTTTTTCGCCGAGAGATGCTCGGTCAGTTTCCGCCTGGGCCTTCGTCCATCGAGCGCGACCTCTTCCCTGTGTGGATTCAACAGTGGCAGGTAAAGGGCTGGGTGACCGATGCACAGTTCATCGATATCGGCATCCCAAGCGATTACGAGCGGAGTCAGCACTTCATGCGAGAGGTAAAGCGATGACCCACTCTCCTCCGCCAACGGTACCGACGCCTCCCACGGTGTTTGTCGATCGAGACGGTACGATCAACCGCGAGGTCCATCACCTTTCCGACCCGGCGCAATTGGAGCTACTGCCTGGGGCGGCCGCGGGGCTGCGGGCACTTTGCGAGGCGGGGTGCCCGCTGGTGGTCATCTCAAATCAATCGCCGATCGGCCGCGGCCTGTTTACCGAGGAACGATTACTGGAGATTCAAGCTCGATTGAACGAGATGCTCTTGGCCGAAGGGGTATCGATTACCGGGTGGTACTGGTGCCCTCATGCCCCGTGGGAGGCCTGTGCGTGCCGAAAACCGGCCCCCGGCATGTTCATCAAGGCGCGCGACGAATTGGGGGTTATACTAGAAAGTTCCTGGATGATCGGCGATCGGCTGACCGATTTGCTGGCCGGGCGGCAGGTTGGTGCGAAGTGTGTTTTGGTGGCGACGGGCTACGGCGAGGCGGAATCGGCCCTGCCGGAGCGCGAGGCGTGTGTCGATTACTTCGTGCCAACGCTCCGCGAGGCGGCCGGCGTGATCCTCGAATCGGTTCGTGCGGCGGGAGGTAGCGGCTAGGGCACGATTGCACACCTTGCTCATGGCTGTTCCGCGCTCCGCTGCGCCGAGCCTCCGCGTCGCGGCTAAACGGGCGTGGTCGAATAATTGCGGATTATGAACTGTCTCTTTTCGTTTTCAAGAAGACCTTACGGTGTTGAACCCAGACAATAACGCGTTGATTGCCTTCGCGCAGAACCATTTGCGGACGAGCGCCGAGACGAAGCAGCGGTATGCCGATGCCTCGGCGGCCGAGCTTGTGACGGTTGCCCGCGCGGTGGCCGATTGCTTCCTCGCCGGTGGCAAGCTGATGCTGTGCGGCAACGGCGGCAGCGCGGCCGATAGCCAGCACATGGCGGCCGAGTACACGAGCATCCTTTCGCAAAAGTTCGATCGCCGCGCCCTGCCCGCCCTTGCGCTGACGACCGATTCTTCGTTCCTCACCGCCCGCGGTAATGATTATGGCTTCGACTCAGTATTTTCGCGCCAGGTCGAAGCGTTGGGCAAGTCGGGCGATGTGCTGATTGGTAGCTCTACGAGCGGCAATTCGAAGAACGTGCTTCTGGCATTCGAAGTGGCGAAGCGGATGGGATTAAAGACGGTGGCCCTCACAGGCAGCACGGGGGGCAAGATGGCGACGCTCGTGGATCATTGTTTGCGTGTGCCTTCCGATTCGACCGCTCATATTCAGGAATGCCACATTGCGATGGGGCACATCATCGTGGCGACGGTCGAAAAGCTTCTGTTCAATTCCGATGGCAGCGATCGGGCGCAGCGATAATGCCTCGGAGGTAACGTGAACCATCGCGCGATTCTGATTCATTTTACACAATTCTCGTTTCATAATAGTGGTTGGTGGTATCAATGACGAAACTTCAAGGTAAGCGAATACTGGTTACGGGCGGCGGTGGTTTTCTGGGAAGCCACGTGGTGGAGCAACTTCGAGCGCGTGGTTGCGACGACGTGTTTGCAGTCCGCAGCCGCGAGTACGACCTGGTAACCGAGGCCGACACGATCCGGCTGTTCGAGGACCACCCGGCCGATATTGTGTTTCACTTGGCGGGCTACGTAGGCGGCATCGGGGCGAACAAAACTTTCCCGGCCGACTTCTTCTACCGCAATCTGATGATGGGCGCGCACGTGCTCCACTACGCGTGGAAGACGGGTGCCACGAAGGTCGTGGCGGCGGGAGCCGGGTGTGGCTATCCCGAGGCGGCACCGCTGCCGATCAAGGAATCGGACTACTGGAACGGCTACCCGCAGGACGATAGCGCCCCGTATTCGCTCGCCAAGCGGATGCTGCATGTGCAATCGTTCGCTTACTGGCGGCAACACAAGTTCCCGATCTTGGTTGCGATCCCGGGCAACATTTATGGGCCGTACGACAACTTCGATTTGGAAGCGGCCCACGTGATTCCGGCTCTGGTGCGGAAGTTTGTCGAAGCGGCCGACGACGGCAAACCCGAAGTCGAAGTGTGGGGTGCCGGCAAAGCCACCCGCGATTTCTGCTACGCGGGCGACGTGGCCGAAGGGATGATCCTCATGGCCGAGAAGATCGAGGAGCCGGTGTTGCTCAACATGTCGTGCGGGGCCGAGGCCAGCATCCGCGAAGTGGTGGATGCACTGACGAAAATCACCGGCTTCCGCGGTGAGATCAAGTGGCTGGCGAACAAGCCGGAAGGGCAAGCGCGGCGGCTGTTCGACATGTCGAAGGCCGAATCGCTCCTTGGCTTCCGGTGCCGGACATCGGTGGTCGACGGACTGACGATCACGAGCGATTGGTATCGGGCCAATCGGGCGAATGCCCGCAACCTGGTGGCCACCTCGTTCTGAACCGAATTTTTCACCAAAGAGTTCACAGAGTGCACGGAGTGGAAAGGGGAATTATAGGTCATTGCACATTGGTAGTTTGTCATTGGGCCTTTTCAGAAATCGCCACTTTCAATGACCAATTTGCAATGACATTTTCCGCCTCCTTCCACTCTGTGGCCACTGTGTACACTGTGGTGAATAACTAGCTAACCGCATTACTTCAAACGTTTGAATCGCTGACTGTTTTTAGTTTTCCGCCATGCGCATAGTTGTTCACGATTACGCGGGCCACCCGGGCCAGGTTTATATGAGCCGCGAACTTGCGCGCCGGGGGCACGAGGTGCTCCACCTGTACGCGGGTTCGATTGAAACGCCGCGGGGCGAACTCGTGAAGTTGCCGACCGACCCCTCCACGTTCGAGGTGGAAGGCGTTTTTCTGCCCAAGCCATTTCTTAAGCACACATACGTGCGTCGGCAGATGCAAGAGATTCAGTACGGCCGGTTGCTCGTCGAGCGGATCGCCAAGTTCAAGCCTGATGTCGTGCTTTCCGGCAATACGCCGTTGTTTCCGCAGGGGCGGCTCATACGCAAGTGTCGCCGATGGGGTATCGGCGTCGTTTTTTGGGTCATGGATGTGTACGGGCTGGCGGTCAATGCCGCGTTGCGGGGAAAAATCCCCGTCGTCGGGGCGATGGTGGGCAGCTACTACATGTGGTTGGAGAAGCAACTGCTTCGTAAGAGCGATAAGATCGTGCTCATCTCCGAAGGCTTTACGCCGGTAGTGGAAGGCTGGGGTGTGCCGATACGGAACGTGCTCGTCGTGCCGTTATGGCCGCCGCTCGAGGAACTGCCCGTGCTGCCAAAGGAAAACGATTGGTCGCGGAATCACGGATTCAATCGCACGATAAACCTCATTTACTCGGGCACGCTAGGCTCGAAGCACAACCCGGAAACGCTGGTGACGCTTGCCGAGCGGTTCCGCAACCGCCAAGATGTGCGCGTGATCGTCATTTCAGAGGGCGCGGGCAATCGTTATTTGCAAACGCGGATAGCGGAAACAGGGCTGACGAACCTAGTCCTCATGCCATACCAGCCCTATGAGCAGTTGCCGCAAGTGCTGGCCTCGGCCGACGTGTTACTCGCGCTGCTGGAGCCAGCGGCGGGCGAGTTTTCGGTGCCGGGAAAGGTGTTGAGTCACCTGTGCGCGGCCCGGCCACAAGTTGCGGCCGTGCCCATGGTGAACCGGGCAGCCAAAGTGATTCAAGAAAGTGGCGGCGGCTTTGCGATCCCTGTCGGCGATCACCCCGCATTTCTGGATGCCGTACAGAAACTGCTCGACGACGAGCCGCTCAAGCACGAGATGGGACACCGGGCGCGGGCTTATGCCGAGTCGGAGTTTGACATACGAAAAATTGCGGCCAGGTTTGAAAATATCTTGGAAAGCGCGTGCCCACGGTGCGCGAAGTGAGGTTATTCACCCATGAGTTTTTGGCAAGGCAAACGCGCACTCGTTACCGGTGGCTGTGGATTCATCGGCACGTTTTTGGTTCGTTCGTTGGTGGATGCCGGCGTCAGCGTTCGCGTGGCCGATAACCTCGAACGAGGCAGCGTCGCTGGGCTTGGCAGCGCTGTCGATAAGGTAGAGGTGCAGCAGGTCGATTTGCGCGAGCCGGGCGTTGCCGACAAAGCTTGCGAGGGGATGGATGTTGTATTTCACCTGGCCTCGAAGGTGGGCGGAATCGGCTACTACCTGAAGTACCCGTGGGACGTGATGCACAGCAACCTGACGATGGATGGCCACGTGCTGTCGGCCATCATCGCGAGGAAGGTACCGTACTACTTTTACGCATCGAGTGCCCACATCTACCCGATCGAACTGCAGCAGGAGATCGAAGCGCCGCTCATTCGCGAGGACCAAGCCTATCCGGCGAACCCGAGCCTGACGTATGGTTGGGCAAAACTGATGGGCGAGCAGGGTATCGCGGCCGCGCTGGCCGAGGGGCACCGGTTCCGCGCGGCGATTGCGCGGATCGTGGGTGCTTACGGGCCGGGGCAAGATTTTCAACTGGCGACGGGTTCGGTGATCCCCGTGTTCTGCCACCGCGCGGTTCGGTATCCCGAGCTGAAACCGTTTCGCGTCTTGGGCACGGGCAAGGAAACACGCACGTACTGCTACGTGGATGACGTGGTGGGAGCCATCTTGCGAAGCGTCGAGAAGCTCGAGGATTCGCCCCAGGTTGGCCCGTACAACCTAGGCACTTGCGATTTGGTCACGATTGCCGAGATTGCTGAAACGATTATTGCGATTTCGGGCAAGGAAATATCAATCGACTACGATACCAGCCACCCGACTAAGATCTGGGGCCAAGCACCCGATATTACGCTCGCCGAACAACTCCTCGATGGCTGGAAACCACGCGTTACGTTGCGCGAAGGGCTTGAGATTTGTTACCAGGACGTAAAGAAGCGTTTGGGGGGGTGAGTTGTGAGCTGCGAGGGCTGGTAGCGGGCATCAGACAACCGGCGTCGTGCTACAGCGATGAACCGGACACCGTGTCTAGATTCCACACCACCTCGCGCGGCACGACTCCGAATAGGCCTCGGGTAAGGTACTGCTCGATGACCTCATCGACCTGCTGAATGGGTGTCTTGGGCACCAGCACGATGTCGGAATCGTTGAGCCAGATGTTGTCGGCTGGCACGGGGCGTCGGGCATACAGCGCCCCGCGAATATCGACCATCGTGGCCATCAGCCGCCAATCCTCACCGCGGCGGAATACGACCACCTGCCGCAGGTTCGCGCCAAGCGTCCAGCGGCCGGCCATCGCCAGGGCTTGCACCACATCGGTCGGGCTTTCCAATTCGTAACGCCCTGGCTGAACCACTTCGCCCAGCACGTACACATACCGCTTGGCTCGTTGCGAAAGGACCAACGTAACCTGCACCCCGGGGATATTGGCGTCGTACTGGGCGTCGATCTCCTGGCGAGCCTCTTCGAGCGTTAGGCCTTGGACCATGACGCTATGAATGCCGGGTAACTGAATTTCGCCGGCGGGGGTCACCGTCACCTGAATCTGCAAACCGCCGAGTGTCCCCGCGCGGCTATCGACCGTGCTCAGCAAGTCTTCCAACTTCGTATTGACAACAAGCGGCGTTACCGTGATTGAAGGCACGCGATAATACTTGGTGTACTGGTCGTTAAGCTCCTTCGTAAGCGCTGGGATCGTGCGTCGCGTGGCGCGAACCTGCCCTAACAACGGCAGAGTGATCGTGCCATCAGGCTGAATCACCAGTTCGCGGGCAATGTCGTCGGTGGCTGTTTGTGTGCCCTCCGTACCCAGCGTGGGGCCACCGGCAGCACCCCGACCGGCCGTGAGCGATTCGACCCGAATGCGATCGCCCACTTCCAACTCGTAGGGTCGGGAAAGCTCCTCGCGCGTTCGGCGATAGTACACCGCGACGACATCCCCCGCGCGAACGCGGTACTCGGGCACGTGCGGCGCGCGAGCGTGGCCAACGTACTCGCCCTGCGCAAACTGCTGCCAGGGAATCGGGCCGCGGGCATCCCAACCGACTTCGCCGCAACGGCATCCCGCCGCGCTATCGACGCCCCAGATCGGATACGGCGCGGCGGGGTTGACGCATCCACACATCGGCTGCCCCTGCACGCTCGCCGCTACCCCCATCAACACAGCAAGCACCATGCAGCAACTCTCGGTTGCCCACGCAATCCGTCGGAGTTTGCTCAACCAGGGAGTGAGAGAAACCATCATAATTACTTGCGGTTAGTTTGCCTTGGGCCTCATCACCAGCAGAGGCATCTTCCAACAAGGCTTTCAACTGGGTGACTCTGGTTCGACGTGCGCGAACTGCGCGTTTAATATCGGTTCACGGCGGGGCCTTTCACGCCGGGGCGATTCGCAACGCCAGGCGGCGGTGGCACGGCGGAAGGCCTCGCTGGACCGAAGGCAACCGATTGCGAAACGCGAGCCATTTCTTCTGGCGAAACCCACCGCACCCCGGCCTGGGCCGACCTCGTTCCCGTAATCCGTTCGAGCGATGCCAACCGTTGCGATTCCTGTTCGTTCGCGGCTGCTTCCGCCGGAAGACCAATCTTGTGTTGGGCAATCGCCAAGTTATGGTAGGCGGTTGCGCTAGGTGCGAAGTCGATGGCGCGTGTGAAATTGGCGACGGCCTCGTTGGCATGACCCATCCGGCAAAGAAGCACGCCAAGTTCGTTGGCCGCCAAGTGGTTCGCGGGGCACGCGTCGAGCGCCGCGGCGTACATTGTTATGGCCGAGCGAACCTGTTGGATATCGTCATCACTTCGTTCAGCCAGCCGCGAGTGCACCTTGCCCAAACCGTACAATGCCATCGAGCCGGCTTGCTCTCCCGAGGCCGCTTCCGACAATTGCTCGCGAGCGTAGGCATGGTAGAGAGCACTCGCCTCGTGTGGCAGAGGTTCTTCGCGCTGTGCGGAAAGAACCGGCGTGCGGTGTGATGAAGCCATTCGGCGCACGCTCAATTCCCCTTCCAGTTGAACGCCTGACGGCACGAAGTCGGCCGCCTCATCGAGTGCTCGCAGACCAGCCGCCAGTTGAGTCGCATGGATATCGGTTCCCAATGTGGCATCCTTGGCCTGGGCAACTCGCCTTAGCACCTGAATGAACTCGGTACGCGCGGCAAAGAGGGCACCGCGTTGGGCAAAGTGATAACCACGCCGAACGGCCGGCAAAAGCTGCGAGGTCAGTCCGTCTGAGGTGGAAGGTATCGCCAAGTCGGCCCGCGCGGGCAGTTCCGTGGTAAGCCCCACGACAGTCGCCTTGCTCGGATTCCACTCCGTACTCGGACTCCATGCCGTGCTCGGGTTCCATGCCATGCTCGGGTTCCACTCCGTGCTTAAGTTCGTTGACGTGCTTGGGGATACCGCAACTTCTTGTGTCGTTGGCGGCGTCTCCTTCGGCTCGACGAGCGGGAGCCGGTACGTGGCGGGCACCTCGCCCTCTACGGCCTCGCCACGAATGAGAAGCGAGTCCTCTTTGCCAGGCGGCGTTTCTGCGGCACTACCCATGCTGCCCAGGCACGCAATCGCTAAACAACCGCTGAAGCCTACCCAGGTGTTGGCCAAGAGCCGATTCATGCCAGTTCCGATCCGCGCGCAAGTGGAAAGCCGATCCAACGGGCGGCAAATCGATCCCGCCGGTACGTTGGGAATGTTCCGCACAATCAGAATTCGACCTTCCGGCAAGCCGATAACCAGCAAAACCGGCCTAAGCGCCCTTCTGCAAAACGCTTTTCCCCTCACAACCGGAATAGTCCGCATTTCTCACAATCAAAACCACGGAGGCACGGAGCCACGGAGAAAACCAGTAGCAAGTACCCCTACCCCAAGGAACGGCGGAAACACCCCGTCTCGTAGCTACGGGCGGTTGACCTTGCTTCAAACGATCTCTTGGCTTGTTCTCCGTGACCTATGTGTGCTCCGTGGTAAGAAATCCGGAATAGTCTGCTGTGGAATTGAGCTACAAGCCGTGCAACCGGCAAAGTTTAACGCCCCGCTCTTCAACGAAGGCAAGCTCGAATCCGCGAAATGAAACGGGGGCGAAAATGCCCAAGCACGCCCAGGACAGATTACGAGAACAAGCGCCGTTGTCGCGAGGGTTCCAGCGGGAAAGCGTTGAAGCCCAAGTCGCGCAGGTGATCGACGAACTCGGCAGGCCCGTGGGTGCAGTAAATTTCCCGGGGCCGAACGCATCGCACGGACTCGATGAGTTCATCGAAGTCGGCATGGTCGGAAAGGGGGATCGCATGATCGACGCCTAGGCGGTACTTTGTGCTCGGGTCGATCGCCCAACCGGTGGTTGCAATGGAGAGCGTTTGCCGCAGCCCAGGCAAACGAAACTGATGCGTCGAACGAGGAAGCGTGACCACGGCGTGCCCGGCGAGTGGAGTGCCGGCATAACGCGCATAATCGCCCAAATCAACACCCTGCGCCTCATAAATCTGGCTGATCTCGAAAATGGCGTCGTGTTGCAGCACGCTGACGCCCGCCTGGGTCAAGAGCTTCGTCACCTCTTGCGATTTGCCGAGCGGATACGCATGGATGACCGGCGTGATGCCCTGTCCCAACGCGTCGTGGACCAATTCGAGCAGGTTCGCTACGATGGTCTCTCGCGGCGGCAACCGGTAACGCGGCTGCCCGAAGGTCGACTCCATCACCAGGATATCCGCTCGCGGCAACTCGGCCGGCTCGGCCGTTGCCGAAGGCCCCAGCTTGAAGTCGCCCGTGTAGAGCAGAGACTGCTGGCCGTCTTCAGCCAGCAACATGGCCGATCCCAAACAATGGCCTGCCGGATAAGCGGTCAGCCTCAGCTCTCCCAGTTCGATGGGCCGACCGTAGCCCATTTCCTCCACGCGGTGATGCTTGCCAAGCCGGTGACGATAAAGGCAAGCGGTGGCCGGTGTGGCATACACCAGCTCGTGGCGGGCGATGTGATCGGCATGGGCATGAGAAACGAAACACCTCGGCAGGCGACGGCGTACGTCGAGCCCAAATCGAGCCGAGGTCAGGAATAGGCCAGAATCGTAGTAGAACATGAGGTAGACTAGATTCTACCCCTTTCCCTTCCCCGGGTCGCGTCGTACCCCAGCGCTCGGTTCTGCCGGGGGAGAACCTTCCGGTCGCAATTGTCTTTCATTCCCAAACAACCGCCCCGTAGTTGCCATGAGTTGGGTGCAAATCATCGTGCTGGCAATCGTGCAAGGGCTGACGGAGTTCCTTCCCATCAGCAGCACGGCCCACCTGAAGATCGTACCGAGCCTGCTGGGTTGGAACGACCCTGGGGCGGCGTTTACGGCAGTACTTCAGGTGGGAACTTTGGTAGCCGTCGGTTCGTACTTCTGGCGCGATATTGTTCGTATATTGCGTGCCATGTGGGACGACTTACGACGAAGACAATTTGCTTCCTCGCACGACGCCAAACTTGGCTGGATGATCGCCATTGGCACACTGCCGATCGTGGTGCTGGGGGTGGCGTTTCGGCACCAGATCAAGACGTCGCTCCGCTCGTTGTATGTGATGAGTGCCGCGTTGGCGGGAGTGGCCTTGTTGTTGGCCGCTGCCGAGTGGTGGGTTCGCCGACGCGAAGAGGCTCATCGACGTGGGCGCGATGTTGGCGAAACAGGTTGGCGCGATGCCATCGTGGTTGGTTGCGCCCAGGCAGCGGCGCTTATCCCGGGTACTTCACGTTCAGGTGCCACGATCTTGGGCGGTTTGGCGAGCGGCCTGACGCGTGAGGCCGCCGCACGGTTTTCATTCTTACTTTCAATTCCCTCAATATTCGCGGCCGGAGTGTTCGAGCTGATCGAGGCACGCGAGGATATCCTGGCAAGCACACAGGACGCGGTTAAATTGGTCGTTGGCGTAGCCGTGGCTGGAATCGTGGGTTACGCCTCGATCCCCTGGCTGCTCGCGTTCTTGCGCACTCGCACGACGCTCCTGTTCATCATATACCGGTTGGCGCTGGCCGCAATCCTGTTAGGCTTGCTGCTCGATGGCCGACTAGCCCCCTGACCCCCACGAAAAAATCTGCGGAACCCCCGCTTCCAACGATTCAATCGGGCCAACGGTTGGATGCTCTTGGCTTCGAGCCTTGCCGAAACAATCCGTCGAAATGTGCAACGGCGAACCATCGGCATTTTCAAAAGGAAGCTGGGGGACATTGGCCTGCCCAAGCAGACTTGTGGTAACGAGCACGGTCTTCGGTTTGCGTAGACCAGGTCCGATGTTCAACGAGAGAGAAACACGACCGCCCTCCTCGCGGGCTTCGACTCGAGGCACCACGCGTTCGCGCACCGCATCGGCCTCGGCGCGGTAGGGATAGGCCCCTCCGAAATACAAATTGCCTCCTGTTTGCAGTGGTGCTTTCCGCTTGTTGTACACCCACAAGCCAAAGCCATCGACCCGATTCGAGTCATCCATAACGGGTTCAGGCTGGGCGATCGGATTCTCGAAAAGGCCTTCACCCACGAAGATGTTGTTGTAGAAACGATTGTCCCCGCCTTCGACGTTTCGAAGCCCGGCAAGCTTCGTCGAATGGGGCAAGTGATAGGGCGTGAGCCGTCCTAAGTCCGGACAACTAATGATCTTTCCCGCAAACCAGTTGTGGAGGTAGGCTCCTCCTTCAGAAACGTCCAACAAAGCAACTTTCGAGAGGAATAGATTATTGTCCACAACAAAAGGGCCGTGGTCCACTTCGCAAAACAGGTCTTCTGCTCCGTTATCGTATAACAGGTTACCGGAAACACGCGTGCCTTGCGCCATCCAGTCGAGCCAGATTCCTCGACAGGTGCGATGGATGCGGTTGTTGCGAATGAGCACATCAATGGCTCCATGAAACTTGATGCCTGCCATTTCAGCGCCCGAGAACAACCGATTCATATGGATCTGATGGATATGGTTTCCCGAAACCTCGCTGAACGCGGCACCCAAGCTGCCAACGATCCCCGCTTGGCCGCAATCGGAGATCGTATTATTACGCACGATGTGATGACCGATCGTCTCCCGATTCCACCCGTTTGCAAGCGCTCGCTCGATCGTCTTGACGTAGCCTTCCGCGGTATCGGCCGAGGTATTGTCCCACCGATCGCCGTATTTTCCTAAGGAGATTCCGGAGCATGTGGAATCGCTGACGACGTTGTTTTCAATGATCCATCCCTTGCTCCAGTGGGTTCCCACCAGTCCGATTTGCTCGGCCGTGGGAGGAGCCCAGGGGGTTGCCGCATGGCGCAACGTAAACCCACGCAGAGTGATGTAATTGACGCCCGGTTTGCTTGGGTAGAATACCGTTTGCCGAACATGGATTTCCACCTCGTGAGCGTTCGGATCGCCACCCGGGAACTGGGCCCAGATCGTGGTGGAAGCCTCATCGCATTTCGCAAACCATCGTGGGTCTTTCTCGGTGGGGCCCAACACCTCCTCCAGCCCGGCAGATTCTTGCATCCAAGCCCCTTCGAAATACACGGCACCCGTGTGATGCTCGCGCCCTCTTGGGGCGAACCAATCTCCACGGATCAGGTCGCGGTACGGATTGAACTCCCCGAAGAACGAATGGGGAAGGGTCACCTTCCAAGTATCGTTCTCGCACTTCTCCCAACCGCGAACAACCTCCGAACCCTTGATTTCGACCTGCTCCCCCTCGGCCGCCTGGTAGACAATCCGCTTCTTGTCCGACTCACCACCTCGAGGCGGGCTGATGCGTTCGCGGTAAACTCCCTCATGCACGGTGACGATGTCACCTGGCTCTGCTTCCTTGGCCGCCCGCTGGATCGTCCGAAAAGGCACCTCCCGAGTGCCCTTGCCGTTCTCGCTGCCGCCGACCGACACATGCCATTCCGCGGCACGCACCGGCACACGATCCGCCGACAAAGCCATCGACAACGCCAACGTCCAGAACAAAATTGCCGAGAAGCTCGTTGAAAGAAACCAACAACCATTCAAGTTCATGCCCTGTGCCTCCGCAGACGCTATCCAGACGCCGCCGCCTCGCTTCTCCAAGATTCCCCACTCCGAGATCGAGTGCATCTGCTAACCTCCAGATACTTTGACTTGTGCAGGCTTGGGTAAGTCGTTCTGCATACTCGGTCATCCACGAACAGAATCCCGAGATCAATTCTTGCCGCCGAACACCGCGATCTCGGAGAGGCCTATGTTGGGCGTTCCCTCTTTGACCGCGGTGGCCGAGAATATCAGCCACTTAATTTGTTTGGCCGGGAAGCGGACTTCGAGGCCATGTCTGGCGTCATCGGGCAGTTCGCTGGTGGCGATGGTTGTGCCGTCGCTGAAGATGAGCATGCCGGCTTTGATCTGATCGAGAGCATTGGGGCGGTCGAAAAGCCATACGCGATCGACCGACTGTTCTTTGTCCCAGTTGAGGCGAATCATGGCCGTTTGGCCTTCGCCATTGGACGCCCACTCCTGTTCGACGTTTTCGGGGAACCCGCCAACGATGCCATCCACCGCGCCCACTTCATCGTACTGATCGTAAAGCGAACTGACGGTGACCTTGGCGTCGCGGGCGATATTATCCGCACTCTCCAGCGCGCTGGTCGGCAGTGGGGGTTCGTTCGCGCGGATCAGTTTGACCTCTTGCAGGCACATGCAGTAGCCGCTGCCCCGCGGGCGCGGTTTGAGCAGCAGCCCCGTCCAGCCGTTACCGAAGTTAGCGGAATAACACAGCCAAAGCGTGCGGCCATCCGGGGAAATGAATTTCGATGGGAAGTTTACGAAATAGGCTTCCTCGCCGAACTGTTTCATGTACGTAACCAATTTGAACGGGCCTGTGATGTTGTCGGATTCGAGAATGTACGTGTTGAAGTAGCCCATCGTCTTTACGCCGTCCGTCACACACATGAGATACTTCTTGAGCGGTGCGTTGTAGGTCATGGTTACGCATCCCATGTTGTCGCGCCAGGCAGCGATGGGTTTGATCGCTTTGAAATCGCGGGACCACACCGGTCGGCCATCGGCATCGTGGCCGGCGAAGAATTCGTATTTCGACGCATCGTTCATGTTCTCAACGGAAGGCGTGACGCGGATCAGATAGATTTCATCGCCGGTGATCCAACTGTTAAAGCGATATCGACGGCTCTTGCCGTCGCTGGCCCCGTGCGAAACGAGATACGCCTTGCCGTCGGGCGAGTGCTCCATCGCTTTGCCGAAATCGACGAAATGAGCGGCACCAATCTTGACCGGCTCGCCGTGCAAGCCGGTTTCGTTGAACAGCGAATGGTCGGGCGTGTGAGGCGTTTCGTGCCAAGTCTTGCCGAAATCGGTGGACCAGCGGAACCCGACCAGTGGCCCGAGCCAAGGCCAGTTGTAGGTCGCGCCGTCATCGTGTTTTATGATCTCGCGTGGCGCCAAACAGTACGTGCCGTAGTACCACACGCCGTCCTGCACGAGGCTGCCACAAGGATACCGACCACGGTACGGGTTGGGCTTGCTGGCGAAGAGGCCATGCTCCACGACCTTGAGCGAGAAGGGATCGTCGCCTTCAATGATGGCGTGACCGGTTGTGGCGGTTTCCTTGAACGAGACCGATTCCGTGCCATCCACGACGCCGTCGGTCCAAGGCGAGTAGAGCTTGTTGTCTGCAGCCCAGCAGGGATACCACGTATCCGCGCTTTGATATTCCTTGTGTTGGCCGGTGAAGCCGAACCGGTTGAACGCATCGGATGGCGCGAACGGACATCCCGCGGGTGGGCGGCTAGGCCAAATCCTCGGCGCGTCTTTCGATTGCGACTCTGGCGCATCGATCACCCGCATTTCCATGTCCGTTGCTTCGGCGATGGTTGCCCAGCAGCTTAGCAATGCAAGGAACAACGCGGATCGAGCGGTCAAAGTCGATAGGCTCACAGTTCTTCTCCATGTGTGGGTGGCTAAAAATTACTGAGAACTCGGCAGATGCAGCCCCATCGGTCGTTTAACGCCCGAGCCAGCGGCGAGGGAAGACCTCGAATCTCGATGACGTTGGCTCCGGTTAAACGCTCGTAAAGGGTCCATTCCCATCGCAAGCATTAATAAGAGTGCCCCTGATCCTTGTGGCAAGCAATGCCATGCCCAAGGAAAGCCGTGAGCATGACACCCTTACAAATCGATTCGTGGGTTACGCGGCCCTCAAGATGCCGTTTTCTCTTCCGGTATCCCGAGTTCCTTCATCGTCGATCGAAGCCAACGGAGCGAGCGTTCGATCAGGGGCCCGCCCTGCCCTTCACACTCCATGCTTAAAACGCCGTTGTACCCGGCATCGCGGAGCAACTCGAGGACGCGCCGAATGTTATCCGCGTTGACGCCGTCCCCGATCGCGCAATGGCTCAGCGCGATTCCCGTGCTCGATCCACGAACCGCGGCCGCCAACGACTCGCTCACATCCTTGATATGCACGTGGCCAATCCGATCCAGAAACCGCCGGCAAAACTCTACCGGGTCTCGACCCGCAATGAAACTATTGCCCGTGTCAAAATTCATCTTCAAGTTCGGGCTGTCGCAGAAATCGAGCATCTCACTCATTCGATCCGGATTCGTGGTAAAGTATCCGTGAATTTCGATCGTGATATCGATCTCGTAAGCCTCGGCCACGTCCAGGATCTGGCGATAACTTCGCTTCATGGCAGCCATCGCCTCGGCGTCGGTCAGGCCGACGGGCTGATATAATCCGTCGGTGGTGGCAATGCTTCGGCACCCCACCAGCTTCGCCCACGGAATCGTTTTCAACACGTAGGGCACGCCATAAAGTGGCCCGTCCATTCCCGAGAGTGGATACGCGGCGTCTAGTTGCGAAAATCGCACGCCCTTCGCCGCCATCTCTCTCGCCAACAAGAAGGGGTCTTCGTGGAGTGCAATATGCGGGAAATAGCCCAGGCCATGCAACCAATTGACTCCGTCCACCACCCCGCACTCGATGGCATGGACATCGTTCGCCTGAGCCCAGTCCAGGCACCGCTGGAATCTCCAATTAACGGAATTGAACGCGTCCGTATGAAAGCCTATTCGCACTACACGACTCCTTAATATGAAGTGAACAAAGAAAACTAAATTTCAATGAATTGCCTTTTCCGCCGCGATCGGCATTCCGGCCGCCCAAGCCACCCCGCGCCGATACAACTCGCCAACCGCCGGCGGCTTCAAGGCTCGCACGTCGTGCCCCAACGTACAGACGAACACTCGCCCCTTGCCAAACTCGTGGGTGAAAGCAAGCGGGTATGTCTTGCCATCCACGCCAGAAACCGCCGAGGCCAACAGGTCAACGGGCGCATCGCCTTCCAGGCAGGTGTAGAGTTCATCGTCGGTATCAAAATCACTCACCCCCGCCGCAAGTGGGTGCTTCGTTTCGATGTTGACCCGAAATGGCCCCCGCGGATCGTGCTGGCGACTACCCGGTGGCGACTTCTCGCCAAACCATACTCGGCCCGTCATCTCAAGGTATTCGTCGTGATACTCATGAAATGCGCCACACGCAAAGTGAACTAACACCAGCCCCCCGCCTTTACGCACAAATCGTCGCACGTTCTCCAGCGCCTCATGCCCCGGCACCTCCGGTGATGCGTTTCTAAAATGGATCACCACAACCGAATATGAATCCAGGTCCTTGTTCTTGAATTGCGTCAAATCGCTGAGCACTTCCACCTTCAATCGCGAATCGGCGCTCAAGAACTCCCGCACAACGGGTGTCGTCGCCTTCCAGTCGTGCCAATAGTCCTCGCCGGTTACGATCAGTACCGAACGCTTGCCCGATTCCTCCGCAGCATTCAGGTTCCCCAGCCACACCAAGCCCGCCAAAACGGCAAGCATCCAAGTTCGCATAGGCATGTGCGTCTCCTTGACCATATAAAGGCTCGCGGGGTCTCAAAGCCAGGCGGCCTAAACGGGGCACGGGCTTTGCCAGCGGCAAATAACGACTCGCAACAATCCCGGTAGGATCGATGACCACGCGGCTCGTTGCCCTGCCACGTGCTCACAACCGATGCTCAAGTCGTGGAGCAATTACCCTGTTGACGGCAACCTGCAATGCGCCAGAAAACCGTTGATCCGTATCCAGAACTGCAGATTTCGCAACCGTTATCTGGTGTATCTGCCAGCGTGCCAAGGATCAACTGTGCATTTGTGCGCCAATAAGCGGGCATGCACTCGCCCGTTCCCGAGAAAACCCCCATGGCGATCCGGAAATCGATGCCGCTCTCACCCCTCAAGTGCAGGGGGATTCCATCGAATGAAGCCTGTGCGGCTTTCAATAAATCGCAATCGCCCTAGCGTCGCGGGCGTTGATAGAATTGGCCCGTATCCATGTACTTGGCCGAAGTCTTGTGCCCACTCACGGTTCCACCATATCCGTGAGTCGGCTGTGCGGAAGGCGGTTCCGCCATGTTCCGTAATTGCGCGCGCATCCGCTGCATCTCCGCCGCTTGCTTTCGGTTCGCCTGAAGCTGTTCGAACTGCGGACGCACTAGGGCATAGTAGTTCGGCATCATGCTCGGGTTCAAATCAGTTCGATACAGGTTGAGGTACGGACTCACTTCCGGATCGGTAACAATAGTTTGAAACGGCTTGCCGCGCGAGGGAAGAGACTTCGTGAGCGGCTGCGTTGCCGCCGCGGGTTGCACCGAAGCAGGACGCGGAATCTTGCCGAGCGTGGCCTGCGCAGACGGACTCGTATACACCGCCACCACTGCCCGCGGCCGGGCCTGCGGCCGTGAACCGGGCGAAGCCTGCTGCAATGTCGCCTCCGGTCTCGCCGCTTCGGCAGCCGAACTCGCACCCATCGGCTCTTCAAAGTTCGCTTGACGCACTGGCCCCGTGGCCTGCGCCATTCCACCCTCGCGCTCGGCACTCGGAACTTCCTCGGCAACAAACTCCCGCCGCGCTACTCGCTGGGCAAACGGCTGCCCGGCGCGAGGTTGCCCATCACGCTGTTCCGTTGCTTGCTGTTGATTCGGTTGCTGTTGATTCGCCTGACGCGATGCAACTTGCGACGGCTGAACTGGCGAAGTCACGCGAATCGTGGACTTCGCGAATTCAATCTGACCCCATGCGGGCAAGCTGGAAAACCCACCAAACAGCAAACACGAAGCCGCGGCAATCGATGACAGCGTTGCGACCTTGTCGCCCATGATAGCCTCCTTGCCCAGGGTCGTATGTCGTTACGGCGCGGCAGCTAGCGGGGGCTGCGAAGGCGCGTTACGAATTACCTAATCGTCAAAGTCGCCACCGCAACTTGCGGCAGAACCTTGCAATTTGGCTTCATTTTTCCCGGTTGACAAACCCCCGCAGCCAAGAATTCCACCCCAGCATTCAAGACTTACATCATTTAGCCGAGCCGTCTCGGCTCGGCAGCTCTCGGCAGCGAACAACGTCACGAACCGCGGCAAGAAGCTCGTGCTAGCAACGTCGGCTGCGCGCCGGAAGTGCTAGCAGCGCGAGAAACAAGAGCACCGCGCTGGCAGGTTCCGGCACCGCCGAGGGACCCGAAACCCCGCTGCCTGCTCCGCCACCCAACCACGGCATCGGCTTGCCGACGTTCCGTTGCCAGAACAGGAAGTCGTCGCCATCGACGTCGCCATCCCCATCGGCATCGCCCTGCACGACCGAAGCGCCCGAGGTGATCCCCACATTCGCCAGCCAAATGTTCAGATCGAGGCCGTTCACGACGCCGTCGCCGTTGAAGTCGGGGCCTTGTGCAGCCGCGTATGAAACGACGGCCACGTAGATCGAGTTCGACGTGTAGAACGGCACAAGCGCCGTGGTGGCCGGCAGGCCATAAGTGGCCAAATTGGGGAACGCTACCAGGCTGAACAAAGGAGCCGTGCTCAAGTCGGGTTTCGGATAGGTGGGGTCGCTCCAATCGACGCCCCCCATGCTTCCGGAAATCGTCAGGATGGGGAACGTATTGCCGACGCTCAACGAACCGATGGAAAACCCGCTCAGGCTAAGCGAGAGCTTACCGCTGATCCCCGCGTCGCCCGCCGAAAAAATCTGATTGGCGTTGTCGGGCGTGAGCGTCATCTTCAGGTTGCCGGTCGTTACGAAGCTGTGCCGGGCCAGCACTTCAACGGTAGCACCGCCGCTAATCGTGAGGGTGCCCATGTTGATGAGGTCGTTTTCAAACGTAACCTTGGTACCCGGGCCAGAAACGGTGATGATCCCCGGATCGAGCGGCGATGCAATCGGGGCCGCCGCATTCACCACGTTGCCCGTGACGTAATTATTGCCGGCCGTAAACGCCATCATGCCTTCATTCGTAAGACCCGAGCGAAACCGCAAGATCGAATGCTGGGCCGAGATCAGACCGCCGTAGAATTCGGTAATCGCCGCCGTTGCCGGCCGCTCGATACGCAAGTTGCGAAACGGTGTTGCCGTGGCAGGCGGTACCGGCAACGCGCGATCGAACTCAAGCTCCGACTTCTGCTCAACCGTTCCGAAAACCTGCATCACGCCGTAGTTCGTCAGCGGCGAAGACGAGTTGAGGTTCACCACATCAGAGGCAGAAGTCACGACAAGCTTTTCACTGGGGCCAACCCGCACTTCGCCGAAGTAGCGGTTGTTGAACACGCCAGTGTAGATATTGCCGCTTCCGGCGATCACGCCGTCGTTAATCACTTGCACCGAGTCATCGCGGCCTTCATTATCGTCACCCGTAACGCCACCCACATTGACAACACCCCCCGCCAACTCCACGCGGCCGAAGCGGCCAATCGCCAACAACACTTCGGGATCGGTCGGATCGGCGTTAATCGCATTCACCACATTCACCAAGCCCCCCTCTTGAACGCGAAGCGTACCGATGCCCGCTTCATTCGAGTATTGAACGTTATCGCCTTCCGGATCGCCAACACTCAAACCTTGCGAGCCGATATCGAAACCGCCAACCTGCAACGAACCGCCGACGATCCACTTCGAAGCGGTGCCGTTCACCGTGACCGTACCGATGCCGCCCGGATCCGGTTTCTCGCCTTCGGTAAACGTGTACGGGTCGCTGCCGATCACCGCCCCAACCGGACCTGAACTCGAACTCCCCGAACTGGCTGGTGTGCCGTCGTTGCGAACGGTGCCGCCGTTCGTAATCGTCATATAGCCAACGCCTTGTCGGCCGATAATCGCCTGATGCACAATTGCCGCCGAACTCGCCGTGCTGAAACCCCCGCTTCCCAAGTACGAATCGAATCCATCTACGATAAGGCTCCCCGTAGATGTGGGCTCGTCCCCCACAATCACCGCGTCCTGTATTTCCGCTCGCGCACCCGCGCTAATTTCAAGGGTTCCGGTACCCGCTCGGCCAACGTACAAGTCGTTGCCCTCGCCATCGGCACCTTCTGGCATCCGCGGCGTCTTGCTCCCGAAATTACTGGGCAAACCCGGCGGAATTATGCTCGGGTCACTGTTGTAGAGCGACCCAAAACCCGTGATGCGAACAATGCCCGTTCCGTATCGGGTAGCCCCCGCTCGGGTGCCGCTGTCGCCAATGATCAAGTTCTGGTTTCGCAGCGCCGATTCGCCCGAAATGAGCAACGTGCCATATGCCGATTTTCCAACGATGATCTCCGCAATGTTCTGGTTGTTGTCGTCCGTTAAATCGCTGATGTCGTTATCGAGATGGATCCCTTCGTAATAAGTTTGCTTGTCGGGGTCTTCAAACGGGTTCACGAAATTACCATCCGCCGGCAAACCCTCGTTCACATCGGTCGTGAAAGGGTTGTCGGTAGGGGTTACGTCGCCCGAAACCAGCACGCTGGCAACCGCAACCGGGGCCTCCGAAAGCCCCACAAGCACCGCAACTCCCACAATCATGCGAACCAACTCGCGCCTCGAACGAACTCGTACTCGGCACGGTGCCACAACGCGACCACGGGCCAACCAACCCATTACAATGGCGAACATTCGGTCGAAAAACATAACGGTCCTCTTAGTTAGCTTCCTGGTGCGAAGCTCGATTGCCCCACGTATTTGGCACGGGCTGGCCACCCTTGCCGAATCGATGCGCTTGGCCTCTGTTCCAATCAGGACAATTCAGTACTCGTAAATGAACTTGCAACGCGAGCCTACGGTCCACCGCCAACGGCGACGCGATACAACCGCGCCCCCCAGCAGCCCCTTGAAAAGATATCAAGCCCCATCCTGGCACCAATAATGCGGCAATACAGCGGTCGCCATCTTGCCGGCTGCGATCAGCGGCTCACGCTCCGCGTGATACCACGAGTCGCGTTGCCAGGCAGAACCTACGCCCTGCGCGCGTTTTCCAACAGGCAGCTGGGAACGGTAAGACCGGTCTCAGATGTTCCGGATACTCTCTCCATCTTCGCTAAACCCCGGGGAAAATGCAACTATTTAGCGCCGATCGAGGCCGCAACCCCTTCAATTCGTCCAAGCAAACCAGCGAGAACCGTCGCCTGCGGCCAATTTCGGCCCGTTCCAGCATGCCCGGCAAACCGGCCTAATGTCAGGGTACCTTCAATTCACGCTCCTCCTGACCAAGGAATCGGATAGCAAGAAACCGTCTGCCCCCGTTCCAATCAGGGCCGATCATTTGTTCAAGTTGGGCGAGTGTATTGGAAACCAGCCCGAAGTGTCAGCAAGGGAAAAGCACATATTCCCTCGCTGACGCTTCGGGTTCGTGAGTCCTCGCCGTCTCGAACATGAATGACGGATCGGCCCCGCGTTCCAATCGTTCTAGTTGACAAACTTGCAACTCCCCGCCATCCTAGGGGTGGCAACATCACTCTGTACTTCTTCAGCCGCCTTCCTGGCGGGAGATTGCTAATCCAAGCGTTTGCATCGCTCCCTGCACAGGGCCATCGTGCATAAGTCACGAGGCCTCTCTTGTGCCAGGCATCTCTTCTCGATGCAGCTCCCACACTCACCGGCACGATTCGTTTGCGCGTCGCCGTGCGATCGAATGCGACCGAATCTGTTTTGTCGATGTCCGCCTCCATTTCGGCTACCCACATTCGGAGAATCCACCATGAAGCGAACCGTTGCTTTCCTGTTGGCAAGTTATCTGGCCATTTTTGGTTCCGCCGCCCGCGCCGATGTCATTCTCGACTGGAACTCCACGATGCGCCAAAGCATTGTCGCCGTGCCAAGCAAGGCGAATCCAGGCCTCGCAACACGTGCCCTCGCCATGATGAACGCCGCTATGTACGACATCTACCAGGCTTACGATCACACCTACACCCCCTTTCTCGTGAATAGCCTCGTGCCCGACCAAGGCGCAAACCGCGATGCCGCCGTGGCCCGCGCAGCTCGCGATATTCTGGAATACACTTACGGCGAAGCCTCGGCCACCTGGTTGCCCGCGTACAACAATCGCATCAACGCACTGGTCGATACGCCGCTCAACATCGCTAACGGCGCGGCACTCGGCGCGGTTCTCGCTCATAAGTACATCGAAAAACATGTCAACGATGGCTTCGACGCGGTGGTGCCGTACACGCCGCAACTGGGAGTCCCCGGGCATTGGTCCAGCGATCCTTTTTGGATGTCCAACCCAGGCCCCACGCAGGTGCAAACCCCCTGGGGACCCGAGTGGGGAAGCGTCAAACCCTGGGCCATGAACTCGGCCTCCCAATTCAACGGCGTCCTGACCGATCTCGGCGGTACAACCCTCTCCAGCGCCGCCTATGCCAACGCCTACAACCAAGTGCTTAACTACGGTGCGCTCAGCACGTACGGCCCCGCCAACACACCCACCTCGCGCACGGCCGACCAAACCGCCCTCGGCAAGTTCTGGGGCTATGATGTCGAAGGCTTCGGGCCTCCGCCCGTCATGCTCAATCAACATCTCGAAGCCGTCGCCACGCAAGCCGGCAATTCGCCTGAAGAAAATGCTCGACTCTTCGCAATGGCTTCCGTCGCAATGGGAGATGCCGCCATTGCCGCTTGGAAAGTAAAGTTCGACTTCGATTTCTGGCGGCCCGTCACCGCCATCCACGCCGCCGGCGATGGCACCCCCGCCGATGCCGACGGAAACCCCGCCACCCTGGCCGATCCCAATTGGCAACCTCTCGGCGCCCCGGGCCACGCCATCATCAGCCCCGACTTCACACCACCCTTCCCAGCCTATGTTTCTGGCCATGCCACCATGGGCGGCGCTCTCTTCAAATCCCTCGAACTCTTCTACGGCACCAACGACTTCGATGCCATCGACGGTATCGCCGGTAACAATCCCTCCTACACCCTCACCTCCGCCGAACCAGATTGCGGCGGCCCCCGCTCCTACTCCCGCTTCACCGAACTCAACCTCAACGACCTCGCAAACGACCTCAATTCGTTCGATTCGCCCGAGGGCGAAAATGCCGTAAGCCGCGTCTTCCTCGGCATCCATTGGATCTTCGACGGCTCCGATGGCATCCGACTCGGAAACGCCGTCGCCCAACACGTCTTCGGCACCAGGTTCCAGCCCACCACCGTACCAGAACCCACCCTCACCCCAATCCTCCTAACCATCTTCCCCCTCCTCATAAGAAAAAGAGTGAAAAAGGGGTCAGAACTGAATGGCATCAACTTAGCGTGTAACTCCTGAAGGGGCACTGCGACCTACGGCCGTCCCGCAGACGTAGTAACGATACCGGCGGTTCCCTTTGCTGGTAAAGGTATGGGACATTGCGCGCCCGCACGCGGCACAACGAAGAAGTCCCCGCAGTAAGGCGACGTGCTTGTTGCGAACCACCCTGCCCCCAGTGTGGCCGTTGCGCGCAAGAAGAGCCTGTACCCGCTGAAACAACTCGTCCGGTACAATTGGCATGTGCTCGCCACGATGCACTTCGTCTTTATAATTGATCTGGCCGATATAAGTGACGTTTGTGAGCAGCGCGTAGAGATTGTTTTTGGCGAATCCCCGCCCCCCGCGCCGGATTGGCCCTTGAAGGGCTAGTTTACCGCCTGCTTCTTCGCCCGTTTTTCGTTTAGATACGCGGCGCGGACTTCCTCTTTTGTAGCCGGTTGCTTCACTTCATCGGGTACGATGCTTTCGCGCAGCGACTTCAAGTCTTTCGCCAGGTTCAAGTGAGGGCGAATCACATCCAAGAACAGATCGAAGTCACGCCGGCTATAAGCGTAGTTGATACCGGCCAGCGACAAATAATTAACGCGGTTTGCGACCACGTCCTTGAGTGAGTTAACCGTGTCGTCGTAATAGAGGAACAAATGGCAGCCAACTCCGAATCCAGATTCGCAAGGGTTGATCTGCACCATCAAGTTTCTTGCCCCCATCTCGCGGAAATCGGGAACCTGCTTCGTATTGAGGTAGTGGCTTAAAATCGTACCTGGACGTTCGGATAAAAGCCAGCGGTGGAGAATCTGCGGCGTGTACCAGCGGCCGCCCATCGAATCGATGTAAACCAGCACGTTGGGATTGACCTTCTCCACAGATTTGAAGAATGCATCCAGCTCGTGTGCCATGTCCTTTGGATGTTCATTCCAACCATCGAACCACTCGATGCTAAGCTTGATGATGTCGGCCCGCTTCGTCACAGGCACATCAGGGCCGAGCCACGTGCCGAGCCATTTTTCGAAATGCTCTTGGTCTCGCTGTTTTGGCAGCCCAACGGGCTCAATCGAAACCATCATACCGCGTTGATGGGCATATTCGATGGTGCCAAACAGCACGTCGGCCAATTGCGGATTGACTCCCTCCGGCGTAAACAGAAGTCCTTTTCCGGTTCTTGTGTCGTCTCCCATGCAAAAAACATTGAATGCCCCCAGGGCCACGCACTCATCAACCCAATACTTTGTCCGTTCCATATCCCAAATAAAATAGTCGTACTGTTTTCCTTGTTTGTAAAGATCAAAGGAGTGGCAGCGGCCCGTCTTCAAGTAGATTTCGTTGAGAGCGCGATAGGTCTCCGGGCCGACTGGGTCGGCCCAGATTTGAAACTCGGAAAGAACGATGAACCGATCTGATATCGATTTCCCACTCCGCGTATCTATTGCTCGAGTAAGGTCGCCGGCGACATTTGAAGTGTCCTGGTCGGAGGGAGAAGCGACGACGATTTTGCTCCCTGCGTCGGTTTCCGCAGACTCGCTAAAGCCGGCGAATAAAACAATCGCCGTCAAAGTTCCGGCCAGAAGTACGAACGAACGAGTCAATTGCATGGTGGTCTGTTCCCTCAGGAAGCGTACGAACGATAGTGGCAAACGTTTGAGGTGAATGACGTTTCTGGCGAAAACCTATACATGAAATATTACAATACGATGCGACTTGCCGGAAACTAGTGAATGTTAGGAGCCATTTCACCATTCGACTGGAGTTTTTTTATAATTTATGTATAGATTTCAATCTCGTCGGTCATTTACCCTAAGACAATTCACCCTATGTGAATGAAATCATGCCGCTTTGCCAAGAAGATATCGTGCGTGGCTTGCTTGCTGATCGAACGAATTTACTGGCCTACATTCGCGCCGTAGTCCTTCATCAGCAGGCGGCCGAGGACATTCATCAGGAGGTGATGATTCAAGCTTTGCAGGGCAAAGATGAGATCGCGGATGAGCAGCACTTAGGCGCTTGGGCGCGGCGGACAGCGAAATTCAAGGCGTTTGAGTACCTTCGCCGGAACCGGCGGCAACCGCAGCACATTGACCCCGAGGTGCTGGAATTGCTCGAGCCGGCATGGCAGCAAGAGGCGGAGGAGGCGCGTACTGAAATGAATGAAGCTTTAGGCTTTTGTTTGGGAAAGCTATCGGATCGTTCTCGCCAGCTTGTCAATCTTCGGTATGGGGAATGTCTTAGCGGATCGCAAATTTCGGAATTGTTGGGGTTAAAAATCGACAGCGTGTATATGGCTTTCAGCCGTATCTACCGCATGCTGGACCACTGCGTTCGGCAACGGCTGGCTCTCGTTAGGAAGTCGATCGTTTCCGGAAAGGATGCAGCGTCGTGAATGACAAATCAGAACGCTCTGAAGCTCCGCTCGATTTGCCAGGATTGACGCATCGATATCTTGATGGCGAGCTATTGCCGGGCGAAAGAGAGGCTTTGACCGAATTGCTTAGCTGCCAGGACAATGCACGATCGGAATTTGTTCGCTGCTTGCTACTTCAAGTTCGCTTGGAAGAGATTCTGGCCCAACGGCGATCGGAGGCTGCGCTAGGTGCGATTGCGGTTAATCAGTGCGAGGCTTCCGGAGCTGGCGCCGCTTTGCGAAAGAGCCGTTTGCCAGAGGGTGGCAAACGAGCGAGGCCTGTCCTTGAGCTTATCCGTCAGCTTCTTGTCCCAGGCGGCGGCCATCTGAATGTTCCCGTCCTGTCCTGTTTGTTGCTGCTCTGTATGATTTTCAGCGCAACTCTTGCAGGGTGGATCGTAAACCGTTCGTGGCGTACTTCCATATTGGCCGGGAATGAGGGCAGCGTGGCGCAAAGTACGCCGCGCGACGATCTAGCGCTCGTTCCGGCGTATACGGCAACCCTCGTCAATGTCACCAATTGTCGTTGGGACTCGAATCGCAGCTCGGCCGATGTTCTGCGTGGCACGGTCAGTCCGGGCCAATCGCTGAACTTGCTCGAAGGTGTGGCCCAGATCAATTCGCAGCTACGCAGTGGTGCGACGGCTGAATTTCAATTGGAAGGGCCTTTGGCTTTGGTCCTTACGAGCGAAGGCATGCCGAGTTTGCAATTCGGGCGGATGACGGCGGCATTCCGCAGCGATGATGACGAATTCACGTTGGACACTCCTTTGGGAAGGGTTGTGGTTTCCGGCCACGCTTCCGTCGGCATCGTTGCGGCCGCCGACGAAGTGGAATTGCACACATTTTCGGGGGCCGCAAGGTTCGAGTATTGGCTAACTGACGTAGAGCGTGCCCCAAATCGAGTGAGTGTGGAACCAGGGATGTCGACTCATGCACGGGTTGCTTCCGGCGGCGGCCTTTCGATCGAGCACGGCAAGGCGCGCGAGAACCATTTTGCCGCGAAGAGAGACTCGGTGGATAGTCACCTTGTGATCTCTGATAAGTACGTTCGGAAGATTCTTCAAGCGAAGCCGCTAGGTTATTGGCGATTTGAGAGTGATGAAGGCGGTGTGATTCGGAATGAAGCAGCGGATCGGCTGCACTGCCGGATCATTGGCGACGCCATTCGTTTGCGTAGTGCGGGCGGCAACCGAACTGCGGAGTTCGGCGCGACGGCTGGTTCCGGCTACCTCTTTTCTGAAGATGTCGTCGAGGGGATTGGTGACTCGTATACCACAGAAGTCTGGATCAAACCCTCTTATTACCACCATGCAATTATTTTCTCGTTGGTCGAGCCTCACGATTCGTCCTTCATGCAGCATCAATTCTTGATGGAGTTGTGCGGGCCAGGTCCAGGTGCACCAGCCACTCGTATTTGGGACGAGCATCCTAAACAGATTCGGTTTTTGCATCGCGGCATCAATCGAGATGAGCCTTCGCAGTGCTATTCGCAAGGCCCTTATGTACTTGGGAAATGGCAGCATGTTGCCGTCGTGAAAGATGCAGAGGAAGTGAGATCGTACGTTGATGGCGAATTTGTCGCCTCCGTAAAAGACACTTTTCCTCTTGGGGATCGCTTGCACGTGTTGATGGGCCAATTGTATCCGAAGGATTCGTCTGGACGCGAAGTCTGGCTGGCCCGATTGTTTGTCGGTCAGTTGGATGAGGTGGCTTTTTATGACCGTGCGTTGACTGCAGAGGAAATCAATCAGCACTATCACGCTGTGCGACCTGAGCCGACGGGCGCCCCCGATACGGTGAGCTCCGCGCGCGACACGTCTTGATTAGTAAGCTCCAAACGCTTTGGAATCTAGAGAGGCATGTGTTCCGTAGAGAATTGATCCTTGAACCTACTACCCGTGGAGGACTAATGATGAACAGGCCACTTTGTGCTGCATCTGCCGTAGTCGTAATGGCGATATTGTCGACCAACATTCACGCCGGCACCTATAGCGCCGCTGTGCTGGCAGACAGTCCGGTCGCGTATTATCGACTGAACGAGACATCGGGAAGCACAGCCACCAACCTCGGCAGCGGAGGCGCCGCACTTGATGGAAGCTTTACGAATTTCGGTTCGACCACGCCGCCATCGACCATCGGCAACCCGGGGCCACGACCCGGCGATATGTCGGGATCAGCCACCATTCTCGGACTGGAATCCGACAATTACGCGATTCAATCGGCGCCGAACGTAACTGCACAGGTGACCGTTCCCGACAACAATTTGCTCGACCTTACGGGGGCATTGACCTTGGAGGCCTGGGTCTATCGAGACCCGCAAACCAATGCTACCAATAACGAAGGCATCGTGGGCAAATTCTTGGGCAGTGGCGACAATCGTTCGTATCTGCTGTTTTATGACCCCCGCGGAACGACTCCGGGCGTCGGTTTTTATGTGGGCACCACGGGTACGGCAGCCACGCTCGCGTTGCTCGACACAAACACAAATATTCCACTCGGCATCGACGGCGGGTGGACCCACTTGGCCGCAGTGTACGAGCCGAATGTCAGGATGTCGGTCTACATGAACGGGGTATCGATCGGTGAAAAAACGACGGGCCTGCCGGTAGTTGGCTTGTATAACGGCACGGCCCCTCTATGGATCGGACGGAACCACTCGAATTACACGAACACAGCATTCGAGGGAAAGATTGACGAAGTAGCAGTCTACTCCACAGCACTCAACCCCGAAACGATTTTGGCTCATTATCAGGCTGCAACAATTCCGGAACCAAGAGCAGAGATTTTGGTGGCAATAAGTGTGATTTGTGTAATGGCATACGTTGCTTCGCTCCGCAAACGGGACATCAGGATTGGTCACACCAAATGCCTCCCATGCTGCTAGTGCATGTATTGATGATCGCTCAAAGAGAGAAAGTCGCGGTTCGTCGACATAGCTCAGTGTCGGCAGGACTCATAACGTGTGGAGGATTAAATGAGAACAATATCTTGTGCGGTGTTTATTGCGGTTGCAATTGGATTATCGTCGCCCTGCGCTGTTGCCGGTCCCTATAGCGATGCCGTCCTGGCTGACGGTCCCGTCGCTTACTACCGTCTGGATGAATCGACCGGTACGGTCGCCGCAAACAGCAGTACGGCTGGCAACACGCTCGACGGAACTTATTTCAATTTCAGTTTGACAGTTCCGCCGTCCACAATGGGCGAGCCCGGGCCTCGGCCCGGAGATCCGTCAGGAGCGGCCACGATCGACGGATTTGAGTTGGATAACTTTGCAATTCAGTCATCTCCGAATTCGGACGCGCAAGTGGTGGTTCCCGACAACGACTTGCTCGATCTCACGGGGGCATTGACCTTGGAGGCCTGGGTCTATCGAGACTCGCAAACCAATGCCAACCAAAACGAGGGGATCGTGGGCAAGTATGTCGGCAATTCTTACGGCGTTTCGGAGAATAATCGTTCCTATTTGTTGTTTTACGATCCTCGCGGAACAACCCCGGGTGTCGGCTTTTACGTGGGTACGGACGGATCGGCAGCCACGCTCACGTTGCTCGACACAAACACGGATATTCCACTCGGCGTCGACGGCGGGTGGACCCACTTGGCCGCAGTGTACGAGCCGAATGTCAGGATGTCGGTCTACATGAACGGGGTATCGATCGGTGAAAAGACGACGGGCCTGCCGGTCGTTGACTTGTATAACGGCACGGCCCCTCTATGGATCGGACGAAATTGGCGAAACGACGTGACTAATACCTCGTTCGAGGGCCGGATTGACGAAGTCGCGGTGTACGATACGGCACTCAGCCCCGAGCAGATATTAGCCCATTACCTAGCGGCCGTTGAGATTACGGCCATTCCTGGTGACTTCAATGGCGACAACGCCGTGAACGCCGCTGACTACGTACAGTGGCGAAAACATCTTGGAGCCGTTGACGAATCGGGCATCAGTTTCAACGGCGACGGAGGAGGAGTGACTGAATCGGACTACTTGTTGTGGAGGAGTCAATTCGGCGCGGTCCCCGGACTCGGTTCGTCGATGTCGCAAAGCAGCGCTATTCCCGAGCCAAGTGCATTAGTGCTGCTCGGATTGGCTTCGATTGGTATACTTCGCTTTCTTCGCAATCGGCGTTTGGCCATGTGCTCGTCAACGTGAGTGGATCAACTCGACATGGTGGCGGCGGGGCAGCGGCCACCATGATCTACGCTGCTGCAGGCCGGAGCCTGCCGGTCTGCAGTGGCATGTAAATATCACAGGCGGTTGCGACTGATGTCCTTATTAGCAGTTGCTGAGGTGCATTTGGAATGTCCTATCGAATCCGCCCTTTCTCGGATAGACGTCAACCAACCCAAACAGGTTTTACGCTGGTCGAGTTGCTCGTCGTCATTGCCATCATTGGTATCCTGATTGCGCTCTTGCTGCCTGCGGTCCAGGCCGCCAGAGAAGCGGCGCGCCGAATGCATTGCAACAATAATCTCCGCCAGATCAATCAAGCAATTCACAATCACATCAGCGCGAAGGGGACCTTTCCGCCGGGAAGTCATGGAGTGTACAACCCTTCGAGTTCCGTTCCTTACCTCAACGAAGTGGATTGCTTCTACGGGGCCCTTTTGCCTTATATCGAAGATCAGGTGGTTGACGACCAGCTTATTAGGACACGGTCTCGGTTCTGGGAGGATCCCAGAAATTTGCAGTTGCTGCGAACCTGGTGGCCCAGCTATATGTACTGCCCGTCGAGCGACTTACCGCACCGGCTGAAGTACGAGTCTTCCTCGACGAACCCGTACAGCGACAATCTCAACCCCGCGGCAGATGGGCATCCGCTGCCGATGTACGCTGGCATTCAGGGCGCGACCGACGGCAATCTAAACGACTCTTCGCCCTACAAGGAGTCGAGGCAATGTCAACGCGGCATCTATTCACGCAATGGAATTTTTTGGGAAGAGAGCTATCTTAAACCATCCAAGGTCACCGATGGATTGTCGCATACGCTGACGATGGGCGAGCAATCCGATTGGGGCCTTCAAGACGGAACGATCCAGCGTGACATTCGCAGTTCTCCAACCGGAGGCCCATTCACGAGCCAGTGTCATGCCTGCTTTAGTCCACCAATGCAAGCGAAGCAACAGCCGTACGAGATTTCAACATTAATCGGAACGAACATCTACTCGTACAACATTACCGTCATCCGCTACCCAATCAATGAAAAAGTCTGGGTGTCGGATCGGTCGCTCGGCAAATCCTGGTATGGCGAGATGAATAAGCCGATTCAATCGGTTCACTCCGGCGGCGCCCACGTGGCGATAGCCGATGGCAGCTGTCGGTTTCTGAGCGAGACGACAGAGATGTCGGTCTTGCGCAATCTCGGTTGCCGCTACGACGGGCAGATATCTTCGCTCGACTAGCCCGCCCAAGGTTACTGCACATGCAAACGGTTCACATGCAACTCGCACGCTTTCGATCGACCGTACTCGCAATTCTGACTGGAGGGATGTTGTGCAATGGTGGGTGCGATTCTTGGAATTCGGAGTTAGCCGATGTGGTAGGTCGAATCACCCTCAACGGCGATGCTGTGGAAGAGGGCAATGTCGTGTTCGAGAATGCGGAGCGCGGCTGGGTATATCTCTCTCGAATCGGGGAGCAAGGTGAATATCGGTTGGAAGGTGTAAAGATCGGCGAATACAAGGTATTGATAAAACCCCCGCCACAGTCAATGCCCGATGAAACAAGCGGGAACCAAGGCACCGTCATCGTCGCTCGTAACGTGATTCCCGGTTCGACAAGTATTTCCGCACGCTTCCACGTTTCACAAACGAGCCCGCTGAAAGCGCGCGTTGTGGTGGGCGACAATCGATTTAACTTTGACCTAGCCAACACCGCCGGGCCTTAGCAGCCCGTTGAAAAGGTCACGCGTGGTACAAATAGAATGCGAATCGCAAGTTGTTGGTACGAACGAATCACAGGAAGGAACCCAGTCATCGAGATTGCCACCGAATGGAAGACTTGGCAGAGTGGGCAGATCGCTCGGCAAGTGAAAATTGGCCGCAACTGCGGCCCTGGCGCGGTCCATCCACGCTACGATGTTCTTTGACAATCGAATGAAGGCAACGACGCCACGTCAGGCTGCGTCGCGGTAGAAGTGCTTCAACAACCCGCCGAAGTTGGCCCGCCACGTGCTGTAGGCGTTTGCATCGAAGGCGGCCGGGTTTTTGCGCCACAGCGCGTAGTCGGCGGCATCGAGATAACAAAGGTTCCAGAGATAACAAAGGTTCCAGGAACCGATTAGGTATCCAACAATAGTCATCCCTATAAATAGATTCCCCCTCTGCGTCTCCGCGCCTCTGCGTGAAACTTCCTCCGCCCAGTTCCGAAGTCAGGCTCCGGGCGCCCCTGCTGGCCCGCCACGGGCGGTTTCGAGAACTTGCCCAGCCGTGCTGCCTGATTGCGTACAGCTTGCGTGTTGAACTTGTTGTGGCACGGTCTCCCGGCCGTGTCACGAGGCCGACCGAAGGACTCCAACGCATCTCACGCAGAGTCGCAGGGAACGCAGAGAATAACAGTTTGCCGCGAAGGAACGCAAATAAACGCAAATGCAAATCATTTGTCTTTTCTCTTATTCGCGTTCATTCGCGTTCATCCGCGGCTAATTTCACCTCGTTCGCCCTCCGCGCCTCCACGCCTCTGCGCGCGCCTCTTCTCCCCCCTTCCCCCTTCTTTTCTCGCAACTCGCCCCTCGCAACTCCCAACTTTCAAGTGGCCAAATATTCTTGTGGAAATTGGCCGCGTACTGTGCTAACGTACACATTGTTGAAAATGTCCGCTTCGTCGTAGCTGGTTGTCGCGCGCAATGGGGAATCCCACCAGATTGCGGCAAAGCG
>JADZFK010000153.1 GCA_020849945.1 Pirellulales bacterium
GTACTTTGCGAGAGATTCTATTCATGCGGTCTTCTTGAATTGCATTTCGAGTTTGCGGGCGAGGATCGAGAGGGGGTAGCTCATTGCCATGTAGAGGATCGCGGTGAGGAGTGCGAACTCGTACATGAGGCCTATGTGGCTAACGGTGAGGGCGCGGTATTCGGCAGTCAGTTCGGTAACGGAGATCATCGAGACGATGGAAGTATCTTTGAAAAGAGCGATGAAATCGTTGGTGACTGGGGGGATCACGATCCGAACGGCCTGGGGGACGATGATTCGCAGGAGGGCGGTGCGGGTGCTCAAGCCGAGCGCGAGAGCGGCTTCCATTTGACCGCGAGGGACGGCGAGGAGACCGGCGCGGTAGTTTTCGGCTTCGTAGGCGGAGTAGTTGATTGCGAGAGCCAAGATTCCGGTCAGGAATTCGGGCGGACTGATGCCGGTGAGTTGCGGCGCGGCGTAGTAGAGGACGTAAAGTTGGAGCAAGAGGGGGGTGCCGCGGAGGATTTCGACGTAGGTTTCGCAGAGGGTGCGAATCGAGCGTGGGCCGTACAATCGCCCGACGGCAACCGCAAGGCCGAGTAAGATGGCGAAAGGCATTGCGGCGAAGGAGAGTGCGATCGTGATGGCGGTGGCGCGGCACAGTTTTGTTGCGTAGTAAGGCAGGTTGGCCCAGCGCGAAGCGGGCGGGGGTAATTCGGGCGGCCAATGTTTTGCAATCTCGGCGAGCTGGAGTTGGTCTTCATTCCACATGCCGTACTTAGAGTAGATGCGTCGGAGCGTACCGTCGTTCATTGCGGCGAGGAGAGCTTCGTTGATCTTTTCGAGCAGTTGTTGATCGCCCGAGCGGAGGAAGCCGACGTAATAGCCGGGTGCTTGCGGCTGGCCGACGGAGCGAAGGTCTCGGTGTTCGTGCCGATAATAAGCAACGACGGGCACGTCTTGGATGGTGGCATCGAGCCGACCCTGTTCGACGAGCCCCATGACCAGCAGCACTTCGGCGTAGGGCATCACGGTGACCGAGTCTCCGAACCGCTCTCGGACGTATCGTTCGGCGGCGGAGCCTTGGAGCACACCGACGCGAGGCTTGGCCTGGCCGGTCGCGGGGCGGAGGTCGTCCCAGGATTGGATGGAGTTGTTCTTTTTATGGACGAGCAACTCCAACTTGTAAACATAGTAGGGGATCGTGGACTCCATGTGGCGTTGTCGTTCTTCGGACCATTCGTAGCCATTGAGAACGAGGTCGACCGTGCCGCGGTCCAGGATGTAGGGGAGCATTTCCCATTCCCACTGCACGAACTCGGCGCGGCGGCCCAATTGTTGGGCCAGGTATTCGGCGAGTTCGAGTTCGAAGCCGACGAGTTGCCGCTGTTCGTTTTCGAAGATGTAAGGGGCGCCGCCCATCGAATCGCCGCCCCAACGAAGTGGTGGCAAGGCGGGCGCGGCGGCGGGTGCTCGAGTGTCTGCCGCTTGATCGGCATCGTTTGTCGAGGGGGCGTTTGCCAGGGTCTTCGTGGCGAGAATCACGAGGATTCCAAGTGCAAGCAGAGAGTGTCGTTGAGTTTGGCTTCGAGTAGGCACGCCGCGGTCCCTCGCAGGAGGAGTGTGCTTCACATGGAGAGAAAACAAGAGGCGAAGACGACCGGTTAAGAAGGCGGCTAGGAGGCCGCCGCTAACAATTTCATGAGCTACCGATTGCGTAGCTCTTCTTCCACAATGCGTTGTGCGTTCGATGCGGAAGCACTCGAACCGGTGGCTCGCTGTGGTGGGCGAGAATAAATGAATACCGATAGATAACCGCAGGCGGTGGATAAGCCGAGTATCCAGGCCACGATGAACGTTTCGGAAAGTAAAAACGAAACCGTGGTGAGAGATGAGGAGTATGGGCCGCCGCTAAATTGGACGGGGAGTGTGGTGATCGAAGGGCTGTAAGGCACCGGATAAGTGATTGAACTAGAGCTATCTGGAACGACTTGAATCGGTGGATTGTTGGGAATTGGCGCGACCAAGGGCCAGCTACGAAAGGGCTGGGCCCACAACATTGCCGAGCTTTGCCACGAGAACCGAGGGATGTATCGTTGGAGTGGAGCTTGAAGATTGAGGCCACCGCAGAGAATCATGACGATGGTGAATGAGGCCCAAAAGACGCGGCGACTACCGGAACGGCAAGCAGCACAAGTGGCGGCGGCCACGAGCACGAGGAGGAGCATACTCGCGCGGAGGTCGGCACCAAAAGCGCCGAGGCTGAACGAGGCCAGCCAAACGGCCGCGAGGGTGCAGGCGATGAGCAGGGTACGGGTGCTGAATTGGGGCATGGACAACAATGTACCACTGCGCCTCCCTGGGGCCAACAGCGTTGTAGGGAGGCCGATGGGCGAGATGGGCGAGATGAGTCCATTGAAACTGCCCCACTGCCACAGAATGATTCTCCGTGGAATTGATTGTGAGAGATGTGTTACAATCCGCGGTCATGGCAAATCATAAGAAGCGAACGCATCGGGGGAAGCCACGGATCCGGCGACGGCAGGCACCGGGGGCGAGGCCGGGGACGATCTCGATCGAGCCGGGTGCGCTGCCGACGACGATCCGGGTGATGGCCTACGATCAGCAGCGAGTCGTGGAGAAGGAGATTACCTCGCCGGGCGAGTTGCAGGAGTTCCTGGGCAAGTGGCCCGTGCTGTGGGTGGATGTTGTAGGGCTTGGCACGGAGGAGAAGTTGCGAGCGATAGCGCAGATGTTTCAGATCCATGCGTTGGCGATCGAAGACATTGTGCATGCGCATCAGCGGGCCAAGGTCGAGGCGTATGATGAGAATCTTTACGTTGTGCTACGGATTCCCGACCCCACGCGGGAGCAACTTTGCGAGCAGTTCAGCATGGTGCTTGGGAAGAACTACCTAGTGACGTTTCAAGAGCGGCCGGGGGATTCGTTCGATCTGGTCCGTTCAGGTCTTCGGCACTCGAAGGAAGGGGCTGCGCGCCAGGGGGTGAAGCCAGATTACTTGGCGTATCGGTTGCTCGACGCGGCGGTCGATGCGTATTTTCCGATGGTCGAGTCGGTTAGCGATCACCTCGATACACTGGACGATCCTTCGACGGCCGACGACATGCACGCCGCGTTTCGAGAGTTGCATACCGTGCGTCGAGAGTTGCTGCTATTGCGTCGGGCCATTTGGCCGCTGCGCGATATGATCAACGAGCTGCGATCCGACTTGACGCCATTCATGACCGATTCCACGAGGATGTACTTGCGCGATTGCCACGATCACTGTGTGCAACTCATCGACCTGTTGGAATCGTACCGAGATATCGCGGGCGACGTGCGAGACTACTTCCTCTCAACGATCAGCAATCGAATGAACGAAGTGATGAAGACGCTGACGGTGATCGCGACGATCTTCTTGCCAATAACGTTCATCGCGGGCGTTTACGGAATGAACTTCAATTCAGAAGTTTCGATCTTGAACATGCCGGAGTTGAATTGGAAGTACGGGTACCTGTTTTCGTGGGGCTTGATGGTGGCCGTGACGGTGCTGTTGCTGTGGTACTTCCAGTGGCGAGGTTGGCTGCGCGGCACATTCCGCGATGAATCGGCGGATGAAGGGCCGCCGGAGAGCGGGTAGGGGCGGAAAGAGAGGTGGGGGAAGGAGGAGGGATGAAGGGGGCCGAGGCGAGACGGCTCGTCTATGTGTTTGAGGCACGATGGGACGGAGGAAAAATTGTCATTGATAATTGCCATTGGTCATTGGTCATTTCTGAAATGGCCCATTTCAAATGGCTAAGTTGCAATGACCAATCTGTTTTCTCCGCGTTTCCGTGGTGATTCACTCAGGTTCGTTGGAACGCGCGGAGTGCTGTACCACAGTGGGCGTTCACACTTCGGCGGCGAGGCGGGGGAGGAGTTCCCAGCGGCGGTCGGCGGTGATGGCTTCGCGGGGCAGCGAATCGATGAGGCGTAGTCGTGGGAGCAAGCCCGTTCGATGGGCTACTTGAATCGCTAAGCCTGGGCGGGCGTTCGCTTCCAGCACGACGGCCCCGCGGGTGGCATCGATGACGAAGTCGACGCCGATGTAACCGAGTTCGAGGGCTTCGGAGAGTTTCATGGCGGCGCCGAGCAAATCGCGCCAGCCGGGGATTTCCAATCCGCCGATGAGTTCGCCGGTATCGGGGTGCCGTTCGACTGCGTGGTTCTTGCAGACGCCGCCAAAGGTTCGGCCGTTATCGAGGTGAACGGCTGCCGCGACGGCGCCTTGATGAAGGTTTGCTTTGCCTTCCGATAGGACGGTGGGGAGCCGGACCATCGCCATGACCGGAACGCTTCTGTAGAGGATGACGCGAACATCGGGCGTGCCGCCGACGGCGACGCGGCTCATGATGGGGTGCATGATGATCCGCTGCTCGATGATAGCGGAATCGACTTGCCCGCCCAGTGAATACAGGCCCGACAGGATAGTCGAGAGATGGTAATCGAGTTCGCTTTCGCTGACGGTTCGTCCGCTGGAGGTTTCGTAATCCTTGCCCTTGCGGCGAGCGATAACCATGATGCCGCGGCCGGCGGAGCCACAGGCGGGCTTGATGACGAATTCGCCGCGATCGGCGATGAGATCGCGGAAGCGGCGGACGTCGCCGTAGCGGCGGATGACGGCGTAGGTTTCTGGGACCGGGATGCTGTGGGCGAGGCAGATTTCTTTGGTGATAATTTTGTTATCCACGCGGGGATAAAGGGCCCGCGGGTTGCTGGCCTGGATAAAGGCGAAGTTCCGCCGATTGATACCGAGGACGCCGGCTTCCTCGAGCTCATGAGGCCAGGCGAACCAGCGGCGCGAGGGGGCGGTGCTCATCGCGGGGCCTCGCTGGGGTCAACCAGGTCGCGGAATCGCCAGAGCTCGGTAAGCCGATAGCCGGCATACCGTCCTAGCATGATGAACACGGTGATCGTGTAGAAGTGAAGCTCGGGATAAGTGAGCACCAGGTTGCCCACCTGTTCGGAAACAAGCACGAGGTAACACAGGAGCGCAACGAGTAGCGTGCCGGCGGCCAGTTTTGCCGTGAAGAGCATGCCGTCTTCATCGGCGCTGACGTGGAACCGCTCGATGAGGTTGGTGAGGATGACCATGGGCAGGAGGACGACTTCGGCACTGTAAGAGGGCATCATGTAATTCAGTGTGGAAACACCGAAGACAACGCACAGGATGACACCCGTCAGGATGATGCTAAGGCGGGGGACGGTGAGAAGCCGGAGCCGTTCGAGCGAATTTCGGCCGACTAGACCGACGACGATCACAATGAGCAGGATCGCGAGGCCGGTTTTCCAATCGGCATAGATGAAGCTCATGGCGAGCAAGGCGGGGGAGAAGGTGCCGAAGGTGCCGATGCCGATGACATTGCGCAGGACCGTGGTGATGAGCGCTGCGAAGGGGAGGAGCAGCAGAATCTTCATCACTTTGTGCATTTCCAGTGGCAGACGGCGGAGGTTGAGGATTTGCAAGGGATGCGAGATTTCGGCCTGAGCGAGTCGGGGATCGGGGGGGAGCCGTTTGATGGAATAATGAATGACGAGTCCCTTGACGTTCTGAATATCTTCGACCTTCTCGGCATCGCGTCGAACGGGCAAGTAGTTGGGCGGCATGGTGCGAGCGTAACCGTTCGCGGGATCAAAGGGAATCCACTCTTGTTTTTGCCGTTGAAAGACTTCGACCCAAACGTAAGGGAGGAGATCGGACCCTTGGCGGACGACGAAACCGGTAACGAGTCGCGCGGGAAAGCCGAGTACGCGGCACAGCGTGACCAAGGCCCGGGCCTGGGCCTTGGCGGTGCCGCGTTTGGTGACGAGGGCCACCTTGGCGTCGTCGGAGGGCGGATCGCTGCCGCCCGTATCGATCGAGGAACAGTAGTCGAAAGCCCATTGCAGGCGTTCGAAATCGGTTTGGGCATCATTCGGCACCAACTGAACCAATTGACGAACGGCGGCATCGCTTACGGGCAAGTCGGGATCGGAACGAAGGAACCGGTCGGGGGAACTGAGCGTTTCGAGTGCGGAGCGTTCGCCGCTGGCATTGGGGCTTTGGCGAACAATGAACTTGGCTTGCACTTCGTAAGGCGCATCACCCATCTGGCGAGAGGAAAAGAGGATCGCTCGATTGCCCGTGGAGCCTTTGGGGCGCGTTATTCTCGTATCGATTTTCGGATTCGGTGCGATCGAAGTTTCTCGCAGCAATTTGCAATGGGGCGTTTCGAAGGGAATAGCGAGGCGCAGCACGGTTTCTTGCTGGCCATCGGCGACGGCCGATTCGTAGTGGGCGTCGTAGGTTAGTTCCCACAACGAGTCTTCGCGGGCGGCTTCGTCGCGGCTGAGCGAGCGCGAGCGAAGCCCGAGGCACACGGTCCCCAAGATGACAAAGCCAAGAATGGCGATCGTACTAAGCGAACGAGAATTCATGGAAGCACGGCAAGGCGGTCAATCGGAAGGCCTACTTTAGCGTGTGGAACGCTGCTTGCCAATTATAGGTTCTGCCGCGCGGGGGGGCAGCGAAAATGCCGGGCCCAGGGGCTGTTTCCAAAAAACCGTTGCGGTCGATAAAATCGGACCTAAACCCGCCCGCTGGCACCTGCGTAAAGTACATATACGAAAGCGGATAACCCAAGGTTTCAACTCATGCGAAGTTTCGGTATTCTGCCCTTGAACGTGTTGCTCTGGTGCCTGATAAACGTGCTAGCGAGCCTCGGGCCTCGCGCCCTTGGCGCGGTGGCGATTGTGGCAAGCGTGGGGCTGTTTGGGCCGTCACTCAGAGCGGAGAAGATGGTGCAAGAAGACGCACAAAGGCCCGATTCAACAATGGCCGCACCGAAAGGCCCCCGTCCGAATCGGTCACAGCCAACACGCGTCATCGGGGCGACGGCCAAGCTTACCGAGAAGGCGTCGGGGTATGAGTATCCGGCCCGCATCGATACCGGTGCCGCCACGTGCTCGCTTCACGTTGAGCAAGTGGAGATCGAGAATCCCTCGGCCAGGCGGAAGGAAAACGTCGGCAAGAAAGCGCGGATCCTGCTCCGCAACAACGCGGGTGAAACGAAGTGGGTCGAAACGGTTATTGCTGCTTCGGTGCGGGTGAAGTCATCGACGCTTGAATCGGGAGAATACGATCGGCGTTACAAGGTTCGGCTTACGCTCTGCTGGAAGGACTTCAGCAAGGAAGTTATGGTGACGCTAAACGACCGGGCCGACATGGAGTACCCGATGCTGATTGGTCGCAATTTTCTCGAAGGCGATTTTCTCGTGGATGTGTCTCTCGATCGCGGGCAAGAGTAGCCGATGGCTGCCAGGGGGCGGCGAATAGGGAGAGAGCCTCGATGGTTGCGGTAGGGCCATCGCGGCATGGGTGTTTACGATTTTCTACCCCGGCACATCAACCATGATCCAACTTGCATTTTATGGCGCTGCCGGTGAAGTGACCGGTTCTTGCTACGTCCTTTCGACCGATCGCGCGCAAGTGATGGTCGATATGGGTATGTTTCAGGGCGAGAAGGATGCGGACGAAAAGAACCGGCGGCTGCCGGCCGTTGAGTTGGGCAAGCTTGATGCGGTCGTGTTGACCCATGCGCACCTCGACCACTGTGGCCGGCTGCCGCTGCTCGTTCAGCACGGGTATCGCGGCCGAATTCACTGCACGGCGGCCACCGCCGACGTTGCCGAAATCATTCTCCGCGATTCGGCCTACTTGCAAAAAGAAGACTACGAGCGGGCATTGCGGCATCGCGGCAATCACAAGCGGCAAAAAAATCATGGGGCGAGTAACCACAAGCAGAGTCGCAACAATATTCAAGAGCGGAATCGAAGCGATCGCGAAGCGCCGTTGTATACCGAGCAAGAGGTGGAGCGGTTACTCCCCCATTTCTCGCCGCTGGGGTATGGCCAAACGGCCGCGATTGCCGAAGGAATTTCGATCACGCTATTCGACGCCGGTCACATTCTCGGGGCGTCGAGCGTGCGAATGACGATTCAAGATGGCGAGCGCACGATGAACGTCGTGTTCTCTGGCGATGTCGGCCCGGTCGGCGCCCCAATTCTACGCGACCCGCGGACGCCGGCCCCGGCCGACGTGCTGCTCCTCGAATCCACTTATGGCGATCGGGACCATCGCTCGCTCGATGCCACGCGCGACGAACTCCTCGCAATTCTGAAGCAGGCCGAGGCCTCGCACGGCAATGTGATTATCCCCGCGTTTGCCGTCGGGCGAACGCAAGACATCGTGTTCCACATCGGCGAATTTATCCGCGCGGGCAAACTCGATCCCACCCCGGTGATTATCGATAGCCCAATGGCCGTCTCGGTCACGCAGCTTTATGCTCGACACACCCAAGTGTACGACGAACGCGCGGTCGAGTTGCTGCATCAGCAGATGAAGCCGCTCAGCTTCCCCGGCGTTCGATTCACGCATTCGGTGGAGGAGTCGAAGGGATTAAACGACGTGAAGGGCGGCCAGGTGATTGTGTCGGCCAACGGCATGTGTACGGGCGGACGAATCCTTCACCACCTACGCCATAACCTCCCCGATCCCAACGCGCACGTGGTGATCGTTGGCTACCAAGGCAACGGCACGCTCGGTCGCCGGCTCGTCGATGGCGCGAAATTCGTCTCGATCTTCGGCAACGACATCAAGGTTCGCGCCAAGACCCATACGTTGGGTGGTTTTTCGGCCCACGCCGGCCAAACTGGCCTTGCGAACTGGGTTGAACCTCTGCAATCGAGTAACCCTAGACTCTTCCTAACTCATGGCGAAGACGGCCCCCGCCGCGAACTGGCAAACGTCCTGCAAAAACGTTACGCCCTCTCAGCTACGTTCCCGCAGTATGGCAATATCGCAACACTGTAAGCAATCGAGTAGACCGCGTTTCGTGCAGCCGGAATTACTAACCACGGAGCCTGGATTTCTTACCACGGAGCACACGGAGAAGGCAGAGAAGCAATTGGTCATTGCAAATTGGTCATTTGTCATTGGCCATTTGTCATTGGCCATTTCCGAAATGACCAAATTTGCAATGACCAATCTGCTTCTCTGTGACTTTGTGCCTTGCAGATAGCCGAGCCGTTTTGGCTCGGCGAGTTTCCGTGGCTATGCTTGTAAAAAAAGGCGGTCAAGCGTCGGAACAACCGCCGCCATCCGCCGACGGCTGTCTTCAGCTAACAGCTAACAGCCACTCTCCCTCTGCTCCGGACGGTTTCCCTCCTACTTCTCATCACGTTTCAGACCAGACCGTGTTGCAGGGGTTGTGGCGGGGTCGTCGGGCCAGGCGTGCTTGGGGTAGCGGCGGCGCAGTTCTTTTCTTAGCTCGACGTAACCGTTCTGCCAGAAGCTGGCCAGGTCGGCGGTAATTTGTTGGGGACGATGGTTGGGGCCAAGCAGATGCAGCAACAGCGGCACGCGGCCATCGGCAATTCGCGGTGTCTCGCGCACACCGAACATCTCTTGAATCCGAACCGCCAAGACGGGCGATTTCCCTGGTTCGTAGGCAATCGGGTGGCGATTGCCATTCGGCAGTTCGTACTGGGCCGGTGCCAGGCGATCGACAAGCGCCAGGCGGTCGTAACCAACCTGGGCCTGGAACACGCCGAGCCAGTTGGCCTCTCGCAATTCATCGAGTGATCGCTTTCCGCGACACACCCCGGGCAAGAGCGCGATCAACTCGGCTTCGCCAAACGGGGGCAGCTTGAGATCGGGCATGCTCTCGGCAAGCCAGCGAACGCGGGCCAAGAAGCTACCGGCCGCCGTGTCTATCGTCGGCAGTATGCGGTCTAGTTGCTGCTTCGCCTGCTGAGCCAACATGTTCGCCGCCGAATCTTGGTCGCTGATAGTGACCGGCGTTTCTTCGAGTAGCAGGTCGAGCCAGTAGGTTCGCAACCGGGCCTCGACCTGGCCGCGCGTTGGGTTGAAAAACGCTTCTTCCATCCTTCGCAAGCGTGATTCGGGAAGCCAGTTCCGGTCGATGGCGGAGGCGAGCCGAACGCGGCCTTCGCCGCCGACGTCGTTGATTTCAATCGCCAGGAACAGCGGTTCGCCACGCACCCGCGACGAGGGATCGATCCGCACGCCGCGGCCACCGACAAGTAGCGCGCGGTCTTGCGTGCCGGGCCGCAGTTTCGCAAGCCGGTCGGGAAACGCATCGAGCATCGCGAGCATAAGGGCCTCGGCGGGGTACGAGGCCCGCTGCTTGCGTGGAAAATCGGCTAAGTGAAACAGTTGTTCGGCGGCCCTCAATACGTTGCGAGCTCCGCCCGGGTGAAGTTCCAAGTCGCGCTCGTTCGTTGGCGTGCCCGCATGAAACGCTTGCAGCGCGAAGACACGGTCCACCACATCCGACCGGCTGCGAACGAGACCGTATTCGCGCGGGCCCCTCGCACCGCGATCGGCTGCCCGAAAGGGGTCGCGTTCCGAAAGGAGCGCGGCCGCGATGGAAGTTTCGCGGAGCACGCCGTGGATGGCGCCGGCCAGCAACAGGCGGGCCAATCGTGGGTGGGCGGGGATGGCCGCCAGCGTTCGGCCAAGGTCGGTGATCTCGCGTTGTTCATCGATCGCGTCAAGCAGGGTGAGCAGTTCGTAGGCTCTCTCCAGAGCCTCTTCCGGGGGCGGATCGAGCCACGGAAACTCCTGCTCTTCGCCGATCGCCATAAGCTGAAGGACCGGTTCCGCAAGGTCGCTACGCAAGATTTCTGGAACATCAGCCGCAGGTCGGGCTTTGTGTGTTGGTTCTTCCCACAATCGCCAGCAGATGCCTGGCCCGGTGCGGCCCGCTCGGCCCGCCCGCTGTTCGGCCGATGCTTGCGAGATCGGCACCAACTCCAAACGCGGCAAGCCCGTCGCTGCGGAGACGCGCATCTGCCGTGCCTGCCCCGAGTCGATCACCGCCGTCACGCCGTTGATGGTGAGCGAAGTTTCCGCCACGTTTGTAGAAAGAATAACTTTGCGTGTGCCGATTTCATCGAGCACGGCATCTTGCATCTCGGGTGCGAGGTCGCCATACAACGGTAACACCGTGAAACCATCGCGACGCGCGAGTGGTTCGAGTGCCTGCTGGCAGCGGGCGATTTCGCCAACACCCGGCAGAAAGACGAGCACGTGTCCAGGTGTTTCTCGCAACGCGAACGGCAATTGGCTGGCAACCAGCTCCTCTATGCTGTGCCGTTCGCCGCGACGCAGGTAACGAACGACCACGGGGTGAAGTCGGCCTTCGGCATGAATGACGGGGCAGTTGCCCAACAATGTGGAGACAGGTTCGGCCGCCAGCGTCGCGCTCATGACGACGATCCGCAGATCGGGCCTTAGCGTTTGTTGAATGCGGACCAATAAGCCGAGCAGGAGGTCCATTTCCACCGTGCGTTCGTGGAACTCATCGAGCACAACAGCCCCGATGCCTTCGAGTGCGATGTCGCCAAGCATGCGGCGCGCGAGGATGCCGGTCGTCACGACAACGAGCCGCGTACCTGGGCCAACCTGGGTGTCGAAGCGAACCTGGTACCCGACTTCACCAGCCACTTCCCCGCCACGCAAATGCGCAATGCGGCGAGCAACCGCTCGGGCGGCCAGCCGACGTGGCTGCACCAGGACGAGTTTCTGGTCGCGCGGCAGATCATCGAGAACAGCCGCGGGCACGAGCATCGTCTTGCCAGAGCCGGGCGGGGCCGTCACGATGGCGGCGCCGGCGCGCGCCGCGGCGACGGCTTCCGAAAGGATCGAGGCAACGGGCAGGTCGGGGGATAACGCGGGTCGCATCTTCAGGAGTATACTGAATGCGCTCGGGAGGGAGCAGGGACTTGCAAAGGGCGTGGGGCGAGAAACTGGAGATGGGGTGAAATGAATGGTCTTGCTTTTCGGCGGGCATTGTCGGGGGTATGTTTCATAATCAGTTGCCTGGCAATGTTGGCTCGAGCTGAAGTGCCGGCGGACTTTCCGCGGTATGTCGTGCCGGGGCACGAGGCGGAGATGGAATCGCTGCGGCAACTGTTTTGGTTGCATTACCAATCAACCGGGCCGCAGATTGTGCTATGGGATGAATGGCTTCCGAACGCGACACTGTGGCCGGCGCGGGGCAGCGGTGCGGCGCTCCAGGACATGCGGTGTCGGTGGTCGCAGGCGCTCGCCGGCCGAGTGATGGATGCCGAGGGATACGTTGCGACGCAACAGCACGATGGGTCGGCCCATGCACTGGGCTGGCCATTCCCCCTGTGGACCCAGGCGGGCGGAATCGGTTGGCACTTTCGACCGCTAGGTGTACCCGGTTACGAAGCGCCACCAGCAACGCCCGATGGCTGGAAGCTGGATGGCGCAACGGGGAAGAATGTCAACGACCGTGGTTGGCAAGTGGAAATCGCCCGAGATGCTGCGACGTTACAGCCGCCTCCGTTCGCGATCGAAGCGCGAATCGCCCCGTGGTTGCGACTGAACTGGTGGGCCAACAACCTGGGCAAGGCCAAGTGCTTCATCGAGTGGACGACCGAGGGCGAGCCGGAGTTTAGTCGCGAACGCCGCGTGTATTTCGAGCCGGTCGATACCGCTGCCCCTGCGCGAGAGGCTCGCACAATGGTGCATATGCACGCCTCGCCCGATTGGAAAGGCACGATCACCAAGCTGCGGCTTGGGTTCGAAAGCGCAGCAGGCGGGCAGGTTGTGGTGAAATCGTTCCACACGGCCTGCGACACGCGCCATAACGTCAACAATCTCAATTTCATTCGTGGCTGCCGCGATTATTTCCTGTGGACCAAGGATGTTGGTTTCCTCCGCGGGCAGATGCCACGCATCCGCGCGGCCATGCGGTTTGTGGAGCGGGAGTTCCAAACGCGCGAGAAGAAGTGCATCTACACGACATGGCCCGGCCACGAGGGACGCAGTGGCGTTCGACGAATTGACGGCAAGAAACAGATCGTTCGCGGCGAGGGTGTCGGCAGCAACTATTGGGACCTGCTGCCGTTCGGCGGCGAGGATGCGCTGGCCACGATCTACTATTACGACACGCTTTTGAAGCTGGCGCAGTTGGAGGAATCGGTTGCGGCTCACTCGGAATGGGGCGTATCGCGGGAAGGCGCCTTCCAGCCCGCCAACTTGGCGGATTTCGCCAAGGAGGTGAAACATCATTTTGGTGAACGGTTTTGGAATCCGGCGACGGGCCGTTTCGGCACGGTCGATCTCGACGGCCAGTTGCACGATTACGGCTTTACTTTCCTCAACTGTGAGGCGGTGGCGTTCGATCTTGCCACGCCGGAGCAGGCGAAGTCGATTTACGCCTGGCTAAGCGGAAAGCGAACCGTGGAAGGCGACACTTCCACCGGAGCCGACATCTACCAATGGCGATTTGCGCCCCGCTCCACGACCCGGCGCAATCTGGATTACTATTTTTGGGGATGGTCGGATCCGGAAAGCGTCCCCTGGGGCTACCAAGTGCAGGACGGCGGAGCCGTGCTCGGTTGGACACACTACGACCTCATGATGCGGCTAAAAACAGCCGGGCCAGATGACGTGGCCCAACGCCTGCTTACGATCGCCAGTTGGTTCCAAGATACGCAAAGCGAAGGCGGATATCGAGCGTACTATGCGAAGGATCCGGCACGAGGTTCGCTACAAGGAGGCAATGTTCCCGGCGGATTGGGGCTGGACCGCGAGTTTATCGAAAGTGTGTTGGCGACGCAGACGATGTTGTATGGATTTCTTGGTTTTCGACCGACCGTGGATGGGTTTGAGGTCAAGCCTCAATTGCCGCGGGATTGGGTTGAACTTACGATTACGCGAATTCACCTGCACGACTCGGTACTTGATCTTACGGCCACATCCGACGGGGGCCTGAAGATCCAAGGCGAGGGCAACCCCGGCACTCGACTCGTCATCCGTGCGCCGAAATCGACGCGGGTGTTATCGGCGGAAGGCGTGAACGTTAAGCTGGTGAGGGATTCTGATAAGTAACACCGTGGCCAAGAGATCGTATGTCGATGGATATTCACAACGATGATGATTGGCGATTATGGCGCGAGGAATGGGGGATTCGCCCCGATACGACCTACCTTAATCATGGCTCGTTCGGGCCGACACCACGGCGAGTGCGCGAGTGCCAGTGGCAATGGCAGCAGAAGCTGGCCAGCCAACCGATGGACTTCTTCGTTCGTCACCTTGAGCCGGCGTGGCTGGCGGCAAGAGAACGGTTGGCTCGCTTTGTTGATACCGATGCCGCCAATCTCGTGTTCATGGAGAACGCGACTGCGGCCATGAATGTGGTCGCACACAGTTTTCCGCTCGGCAAGAACGATGAAGTCTTGCTGACCGATCACGAGTACGGCGCGGTGATGCGCATTTGGCAGCGCGCGTGCCGAAACGCGGGGGCTGGAGAACCGCAAGTGGCGAAGCTCCCCTCGCGATTCGAGTCGGCAGAGCAAGTGGTCGAGGCGATCTTTGCCGCGGCGAACGAGCGGACGCGGCTATTGGTGGTTAGCCACATTACCTCTCCGACGGCCGTGATTCTGCCGGTGTGCGCGATCTGCCACGAGGCGAGGCGGCGCAGCATTGCCGTATGTATCGATGGCCCCCATGCCCCCGCGCAGGTGCCGCTAGCGATCGATGAGCTAGGTTGCGACTACTACGCGGCCAGCCTGCACAAGTGGGTCTCCGCGCCGATCGGTTCGGGTTTCCTTTACGTTGCTCCGCCGCGACAACACCTGCTGCAGCCCACGTCGCTAAGTTGGGGGCGATTGCTGCCGGCACGCCCGGCCCTTTGGTGGGAAGAATTTGTGTGGCCCGGCACGCGCGACCCTTCCGCGTACCTTGCGACTTCGTCCGCGTTCGACCTATTGCAAGAAGTGGGGCTAGAGGTTTTTCGTGCACGCACACATGCCCTGGCAAGTTACGCCCGCGAGCAAGTGGTGCATCTCACAGGATTGCAACCGCCAACGCCCGTAGGCGCGGCATGGTACGGCAGCATGGCCAGCATGCCGCTGCCCCCGGGCGATGCCAAGGGATTGCAGCAAGCGTTGTGGCAACAATACAGAATCGAAGTGCCGGTCATCGAGCACAATGGCCAACGCTCGATACGCGTCTCGTGTCATCTGTACACGAATCGGGCCGACATCGATCGGTTGGTCGAAGCGCTCGGTACATTGCTGTAGCGTCGCCGCACACCGTTTCTGCAGCGTTTCTGCAGCGTTACCGGTGGCATCGGGCATGCAACGTGAGTGCCGTGAATCGGCGGGCGGAAAACAAACCGGCCGCCAGCACAGAATTGCACTGGCGGCCGGAAAGATCGTGCGACTGCGATTCGCCGTTTCGCTTACTTAATGAACAACATTTCCTGGTAGGTGGGCAGGGGCCAGAGGTCGTCTGCCACCCAACCTTCCAACTCGTCGGCGTACTTGCGGACCATCGCCATGGCCGGCAGAATATCCGACGAGCAGTACTTGGCGGAGACCAATACGTTTCCATGCGGCACATTGTTGATCGCCATCTGCAGCACCGAGATGCTATCTTGCAGCGACTTGACCAGTTCGGTAATTCGGTCGAGCGTATCGGTATCGAACTCGTAACCCACGAGTTTGAGATTGGCACAGGTTGACGCCAGTTCGTTTTGGTAACGAATGGCAGCCGGGAAGATCATCGTCTTTGCCATTTCGAGCGTGAGGCTCGATTCGCTGAAGACTGTCTTGCAGTATTGCTCCAAGTAGATTTCCATGCGGCTTTCCAGTTCGCGGTGCGAAAGCACGTTGTACTTGGCGAACAGGTCTTTGACTTCCTTGGCTTCGAGCGCTGGCAAGGCGTCGACCGAGGTCTTAAGATTCAAGAGGCCGCGTTTTTCGGCTTCCTTGTGCCAGGCGTCGCTGTAGCCATCCCCGTTAAAGATGATCGGGCTGCACTCGGTAGCGATTTCGGTGAGGAGCGTTTGCACGGCGGCGTTGAGCTTGGCCGGATCACCGCCGGTTGCTTTTTCGAGCTTGGTCGCGCAGTAATCGAGCGATTCGGCCACGATCGTGTTCATCGCCACGAGGGGGCCGGCAATCGATTGATTCGACCCCACCGCGCGGAACTCGAACCGGTTACCTGTGAAAGCAAACGGGCTGGTTCGATTGCGATCGCCAGCATCCTTCGGCAGCGGCGGCAACACATCAACACCCACCTCGAGTGTGCTTTTCTTGAGCGACGAATTGGCACCACCCTTTTTGATCTGCTCGAACACATCGGTAAGCTGATCGCCGAGGAAGATCGAGATGATCGCGGGCGGGGCTTCGTTCGCGCCCAGGCGATGATCGTTGCCGGCCGTGGCGACGACCGCCCGCAACAGGCCTTGGAACTTGAATACGGCCCGCATCACAGCGGCACAGAACACCAGGAACTGGGCATTTTCGTGCGGCGTATCGCCAGGATCGAGCAGGTTGCCCTGTGTTGTGCTGCCCAGCGACCAATTGAGGTGCTTGCCGGAGCCGTTGATGCCGGCAAACGGTTTCTCATGGGTCAGGCAGGCCATGCCGTACTTCTCGGCCACCCGTTTCAGCGTGATCATCATGAGTTGTTGATGATCGTTGGCCAAGTTGGCCGACTCGAACACGGGGGCAATTTCGTACTGGGCCGGCGCAACTTCGTTGTGCCGGGTCTTAACCGGGATGGCGAGCTTGATCAGCTCGCGTTCGACCTCGAGCATGAAAGCCAGAACGCGCTCGGGAATCGCACCGAAGTAATGGTCTTCGAATTCCTGCCCCTTCGGCGGTTTGGCACCGAAGAGTGTGCGACCGGCCGTCAGTAAATCGGGCCGTGCGAAGAAGAAATGACGATCCACGAGGAAGTATTCCTGCTCGGGACCAGCGGTCGAGGAAACGAAAGCCCCATCGGACTTGCCAAACAGTTTTAGTACGCGTTGGGCCTGCTGATTGAGCGCTTGCATTGAACGCAAGAGCGGCGTCTTCTTATCCAGTGCTTCGCCGGTCCAAGAGACAAAGGCGGTGGGAATGCACAGCGTGGTGCCGTTGGGGTTTTCGAGGATGTAGGCGGGGCTGGTAACGTCCCAGATGGTGTAACCGCGGGCTTCGAACGTAGCGCGAATGCCGCCGGTGGGGAAGCTGGATCCATCAGGCTCGCCTTGGATCAGTTGCTTGCCGGTGAACTCGGTAAGCGCGCCGCCTTCACCATCGGGGGCGAGGAAGCTGTCGTGCTTCTCGGCGGTGAGGCCGGTAAGCGGAAAGAAGACGTGGGCATAATGGGTTGCGCCCTTTTCAATGGCCCAATCTTTCATGGCGGAGGCGACGATATCGGCGATCGCGGGGTCGAGCCTTTCGCCCGATTCGATCGTTTTGCACACGGCCCGGAAGACAGCCTTCGGGAGACGGTTCTTCATCACCGACTTGTTGAAGACATTCGAGCCGAAAATTTCCGAGGTCGGTGTATCGATGAAATTAAGCGGTTCGGAAATAGGTTGGTAATGGGTCACGGCCGAGATGGCGGCCATGCGGGCGGAACTACCGGCGTAACCGTTGCTGAAGGTGGGGGTTGCCGCCGCACCGCCTTGCGACGAACTTTTAGCGACTGAACGTGTGGAAGTACTCACTGAACGACCATTCCTCGGGATCTCTTCGCCCGAGCCAATAACAAGGAATCGATAGCCCTGTCGTTCCAGAAGGGGGAACGACCCGACGCCCATCCTGAGCGAGCGAAACGCGCGACGCCAATCCGTCGGTCGCAATCTGCGTATGCTCAGCAAATTGCGTACCGCGAGTTTAAGCCCAGGGCGGTTACCAGTGGAACCTCGGATTTCCGCCTAGAATCGAAGCCCACCAATCCAGCGAAGTATGACACCGGCCCAGTTTACGTGCAATGGGTGCCTTGAAAACGGGCGGATGTTGCGAAGTTAGGAGATGCGGCGGCCGCTGAAGCGGCCTCGCCAATGCGGTTTCGGGGGAGATACGCGGTGCGCATCCTTGACCACGTAGGCTTGGATTCACTATCGTCTCCGCTATGGGCGACTCTGGCTACCCCGGGTTGGATGGTTTCCTGGGCACCCGCGCGCCCTTGATTCTCGACGTGCTGTGCCTTGCCATGCTGGTCGTCCTGGCCGTATTAGGCGGGAGCATCTACCAGGTGAAGCGTCATCGGCGATACAAACTTCACAAGTCGATTCAGATTACGCTTGCGGTCTTTCTGCTGTTAGTAGTTACGATCTTCGAGGTCGATATTCGACTGCACGGCTGGCAAGAACGAGCGGCGGGCAAGTTGGGGGCCGATGTACCGTCGCGAGTCTTTCTCGCCATGTACGTGCATTTAGTTTTTGCCGTGACGACGGTCGTACTTTGGGTTGCCACGATCGTCCTTGCGTTGCGGAGGTTCCCGAAGCCGCTCTTGCCTGGCCCGCACAGCCGTATGCACACCTGCCTTGCCTGGCTTTCGACGATCGGCATGGCACTCACGACGGTAAGCGGCTGGACATTCTACATCGTGGCATTTGTGCTGTGATGTTCGCGGCGAGGATATTAAAGCTAGCCGGTTCTGGGGTTACACCATGTCGGGTCGAGGGCCTACGACCGGTTGCCCCCCTCCCGCCGCGGCACGGTTCACGGCATTGAGGAATGCGAGCGTGGCCGCCTCGACGGTGTCGGTCGAAACACCCCGGCCACGGTAGACGCGGCCGTTATGCTCCACTTCGATCGTCGATTCGCCCTGGGCGTCTTTGCCACGTGTGACGCTCAGAACGCGAAAATCTCGCACGATGACCGCGATGGCGGTAATTTCTTCGATCGTGCGGAACAAGGCATCCAGCGGCCCATCGCCGCCCGTCGTCGAGCGACTGACCTTATCCCCATTGCGGGCAAGCGTGACCATGACGCTCGGTTCGCCTCCGCCGACTGCGTGGACTTCGTAAGACACGAGCTTCCAAGCATCCTCGCCGATCGACATCCGTTTCTCGATGAGGGCGGCGACGTCGGCGTCGTAGATTTCCTTTTTTTTGTCTGCCAGCTTTTTGAATTCGTCGAACACCTCCTGGAGTTGCTCGCCCGTTATGTGATACCCCAGGGCACGCGCGCGGTCGGCAAGGGCCGCGCGGCCGCTGTGCTTGCCGAGCACCAGGTCGGTCTTGGTAAGCCCAACGTCCTCGGGACGCATGATTTCGTAGGTCGTCGGCTCCTTGAGCATGCCGTCTTGATGAATGCCCGACTCGTGAGCGAAGGCATTTCGCCCGACAATGGCTTTGTTTCGCTGCACATGCATGCCCGTAATGTTCGAGAGCAGACGGCTCGTGGGTACCAGCCGCGTTGTGTTGATCCGCGTGGTTGTCGCGTAATAATCTGCCCGGGTGCGCATGGCCATCACAACTTCTTCGAGCGCGCAGTTGCCGGCTCGCTCGCCGATGCCGTTAATTGTGCACTCGACTTGCCGAGCGCCGTTTTCGACGGCTGCCAGGCTGTTCGCGACTGCCAAACCAAGGTCGTTATGGCAATGGACGCTGATCACCGCGCGGTCGATGTTCGGCACGCGTTCGCGCAGCATGCGAATAACGCTGCCGTAGTGGGTTGGCGTGGCATAACCCACGGTATCGGGGATGTTTACGGTCGTTGCGCCGGCATCGATCGCGGCCTCGACGACCTGACACAGGAAGTCGATCTCGGTGCGGGCCGCGTCTTCGGGCGAGAACTCGATGTTGTCGCAGTAGGCCTTGGCTCGTTTTACGCCGGCAACGGCCCGCTCGATAATCTCCTCCTTCCCCATCCGCAGCTTGAATTCGCGGTGGATCGCGCTCGTGGCCAGGAAGACATGAATGCGGGATTCTGGGGCACCCTTGAGCGCTTCCCAAGCACGGTCGATATCCTTCTCATTGCACCGCGCGAGCCCGCAGATCGTGGCCCCGCGGACGGAGTTCGCAATCGCTCGCACGGCCTCGAAGTCACCCGTCGAGGCAATCGGGAATCCCGCCTCGATCACGTCCACGCCCAGGTCCACCAATGCTTGGGCTACCTCGAGTTTCTCTTCAAGGTTCATGCTGCAACCTGGCGATTGCTCGCCATCGCGAAGCGTGGTGTCGAAGATCACGACCGATCGTGGGGAATTGGTGGACATGGCTTAAAAGTCGAGTTCGGGGGAAGTGATGGAGATCAGGGAAAGACTATCGCAAACCGCGTTAACGCGACTGCTTACCGTTTATCCCCGAATATCCTCTGTTTAGCCGCAACGCGGAGCGGAGCGCAAAACAACCATTCAAGCTGTAAGCAAACCGTGGCCAGTTACGTTACGGAAGTCGTGTGATCCAATCAAATTGACATAGGTAAGCCCTCGCGGGCTGTCCCTGTCCCACCACCGGGCATACGGGTCCGTACCACGGCGGTTCGGTTGGTTAAACGTTTCTGGGGTCGTTGAGTTTCGGAAGTCCAAGCGAATCGAAGTAGGCGCCGGGCAAGGCAATGCTCAAGGCCGGACTGCGGCTAAGGTGCCACAGTCCGCGCGAACTGCCGGCGGTTTGGGCCGCCAGGTCTTGGCCCACGCCCCGTTTGCGGAGTTCCGCGAAACGGGTTTTGCCTCGCTTCCACTGCTTCCATTGAAAGCAGCGGAGTCGCCTGCGTATCCACGAGTCCA
>JADZFK010000154.1 GCA_020849945.1 Pirellulales bacterium
CCAAAATCGGCCAAACATCCAAGCCAGAACTCGACCAGTTCCTACCCGATACCTGGAAAAAAGAAGACCAGGCCGAACCCCGAACCAACCCAAAATAAGCCAAACTGCGGTTCACGGAACGGACACGGATCTGTTTCTACTTCTGCGGCCTGGCGGACGAGGAGGAGCTACTGCGCCATCTGAAAAACTTGAAATCGCGCGACGCCTAACGCGGAACTCTCAACCCGCTCCACGGCAGCGTTCGCTGCTACGCACAACACGCCCCCCTCACCGCTGCTCTCAAGCCCCGCTCCTCGCCGCCACAATCAATCCCCCCCCAGGACAACCTCGCCCAACCAAATCCACCCGCCGCAAAATCGGGGCCGAACAGGATTGCCATCGTGGCGTTTTTCAACAGGCTGGTAGAACAGTGTCTTTCCAGACCACTTACTGAGTACTCTTGCGACTTCGACGCTCGCTCTTCCCCGGACGTTTTGTTTTCTTGCGGCCACCGGCCGGCTTCGTCGCCTTTGCACCGCGTTTGCCACGCAGCTTGGCGGGCCGCTTGATACGCGCCGCGGGGGCACCGCTCTTACGCGAGATAAGCCGGAAATCCAACTCGCGAGCATCGACATCCACCGCTGCCACGGCCACGCGCACGGTGTCGCCCAGCCGGTATGAGTTGCCCGAGCGGTGCCCCGCGATGACATGCCCCGCGCGGTCGAAACGGTAATAATCGTCATTCAGGCTGCCAATATGCACGAAACCCTCGGCCGGTATTTCGATGCCGCGGATGAACAGGCCAAAGTTTTCAACGCCCGTGATCACGCCATCCAACTCCGTGCCAATCCGCTTCGACATGTAGTCGAGCAGCTTCACCTTCTTTAGTTCGCGTTCCGCATCGGCGGCCCGCTGCTCGCGCTCGCTGCAATGGTCGCCATCCGCCAAGAACCGATCCATCCGCTGCTCTGGCTTCCGGCCGCGGTTGAGTTGATCGATCAATCGATGCACGGTGAGATCGGGGTAGCGGCGAATCGGCGACGTAAAGTGGCAGTAACAATCGGCCGCCAGGGCGTAGTGGCCTTCCTCCTCGGGGCTGTATACGGCTCGCTGCATCGATCGCAGCGTGGCATAGTTGAGCGCATGCTCGCGCGGGTCGCCCTTCACGGCATCAAGCAGTTTTTGAAGCTCGAAGCGATTCTCCAAATTCTCCACCTCGAAACCGATCTCGCGGACGAACTCGGTGAGCACCTTCATTTTGCGCGGATCCGGGCTGCCATGCACGCGACGCAGGAACAGCAAGCCGGCCTCTTCCAATGTTTCGGCCACCGCAATGTTGGCCGACAGCATAAACTCTTCGATGATCTGGTGGCTCTCGGTGTTCTTTTCCAAATGAGCGCCCACGACGCGACCATCCGCATCGAGGTCGATCTTCATTTCGGGCATCGAAAGTTCAAGCGCGCCACGCTGGAATCGACGAGCACGAAAGATCATCGCCAACTCGTGCATCCGGGCCAGCAAGCCGTCGACCTCGGGCGCGAGCGTGCCACGAACTCCTCCCTCTCCCTCCGAGAGAGGGCTTGGGAGAGGTGACTTCTTCGCGCGCTTGGTGGAAGTCTTTTTCGCGCCGGTGCGTGGCTTTACCGGCGGCCCAACCGCCTTCTCTGCCAAATACTGATCGACCTCTTCATACGTGAACCGCCGCCGGCTCTTGATCGCGCTCTTAAACACGTCGGTTGCCACGCGGGCCCCTTCTTCCGTGAACTCCATCATCGCGCTGACCGCGTAACGCACCTTGTGGGGCTGCAGGCTGGCCAGGTTGTTCGAAATAATCTCGGGCAACATCGGAATCACGCGATCGGGCAGGTACACGCTCGTTGCCCGGTCATACGCCTCCCGATCGAGCGGTGTTTTCGGCTCCACGAAGTGCGATACATCCGCAATATGCACACCGAGCAACCAGTGGCCATTCTCCAATCGCTCGAGCGAGATGGCATCATCAAAGTCGCGGGCATCGATCGGGTCGATCGTGATGATCGTGAGATCCGTCAGGTCTCGCCGCCCGCGGCCGATCGATTCGTCAAACTTCTCGGCATGCCGGCGAGCATTTTCCAGCACGTCCTCGTCGAATTCGCCAGGCAGATTGAACTCGTAGATGATCGACATCGTATCAACCCCCGCCTGCCCGCGAGGCCCGAGTACTTCGACAATCACCCCCTCGCCATCGCGCACGTGCGAAGGGAATCGAACCATTTCGAGAACGACTTTATCCTCCGGCTGAGCGCCCTTCGCTCCCGGGTCGCCGACGAAGATCGGATTCGTGAAAATCTTCCCGTCGATCTGCACCATGCCCATGCCGGCCTGCTCGAAATACACACCGACGAACCGGCTCGTCGCTCGCTCAACCACATCCAGTATGCGACCTTCGAGCTTCCCCATGCGCCCACGCTTCGTTTCCAGCCGAACGGAAACAATGTCGCCATTCGCGGCATCGCCACACTGGTTGGCGGGAATGAAAACATCCGCATCGCGCCCCTCGGCCCGCATTGTGCCTTCCGGGCGCACAAAGCCGAAGCCGCCCGCAGCGCGGCGAAACGTGCCGGTGAAATGCTTCGCATCGCCAGCGGGTTTCGTCTTCGCCTTGGTTCGAACCTTCTTCCGCAGCGCCCCATCCACCGAGCCCGCCTCCGGCGAGGCTGCCTCCGGCGAGGCTGCTTCAGCAGCCTTGGCCCCACCCCCACCCCCACCCCCACCCGCACCCGCAGTCGCTGAAGCGACCTCGCCTGAAGCACCTCCACCTGAAGCACCCCCGCCTTCGTTTTTTTCGGGGCGATCAGCGTGGATCGGGTACACCAAGTGGCTCGGCCCCCAGGCGAGTTCGCCCGACTTCACCATCCGCTTGATCGTCTTACGCACTTCCCGCGCCGCGTCGCCCGTGAGCCCCAGTTTCTTGGCGATCACGGCGGGCTTAAGGGGGTGGTAGTTGGGGCTATGAACCAGATCTAGCACCGAAGAGCGAATTTGGCTTGTCACTTTCCAGACTTTCGACGTTTGCCGTTTCCGTTCTTCGTGCCGTGATCGCTCGGCAGCGGTTCGACCTCGTTAACGTGCGGCAGAGAGATGATCCGGATCAACTCCTTCTCATCGCGCACTACTAAAAGCGCTATGTGGTAGTCGCCGACGATCGCGTTTTCGGGATGCCGGATCTCATGGGTCCGGCCGTTGCTCATATGCAGGCACAATGGGCTGAAGGGCCGCTCGGCCAACATCTCGATGAGTTCTTCACGAAGCATGGACGCAATTCCTTGAAAAGTGATTGAGAGACGTGTCTCTCAGCACCAATTATCACCGAATCCATCCAGAACGGCAACAGCCTTATTGACTCGATAAGGATCGCTCATTCAGCTTGCTGACAGATACTCAACCTTGGCCGTGTTGAGCAACCGTAAGAAGTCTTTGAAGTCGGCCAGTAGTGGCAGCTTCTCCATAATTAAGCACTCGCCGATACTCCATTGCCGACAAACGCTCCTCGGATGTCTTGCTAAGCCAGTAGGCACGGTCGGGCGACACAGCGTCCAAGGCGGAAACACACAGAGAAGATCGATCTAGCTTGGTGGAATCGAGAACGGAACTCATGGGCTTACCAAACGGCCAGGGCCGATCAGTTATTCATGTTCGGGACAGCGAGGACTCACTAACCCGAAGCGTCAGCGAGGGAAAGTGTGCTTTTTCCCTCGCTGACGCTTCGGGCTGGTTTCCGATACACTCGCCCAATTTGAATAAATGATCGGTCCTGACCAAACGGCGAGGCTCATCGAAATGCTCACCTCAATTATACCATAATTAATTGAGTCCCAATACAAGACGATTTTTCGGTGATTCGTTGTCGGCCGAATCCAGCAGAATCGATTCGGCTAAGAATTGATCCGGCGTCGCCGCCGAAATTAAAGCTTTCTCGCCACTCACCCCTCACCCCTCACCCCTCACCCCGCGCTCCTTGCCCCTTTGTAGAGTTTGCGGCCGAGGTTTGCGTGGTACTGGGTCCAGTTGCTCTCGATGTTGGGGCAGTCCACCATCAGTTGCGTGAAGCTGGCGAGTTTGGCGTCGAGGTTATCGAGGTGATGTAAGGCCACCGCTTCGAGCGTCATCGGCAGTTTCGAACTCCCGTACTCGTACTCGCCGTGGTGACTAATGACCATGTGTTTAAGCTCGGTGGCCACTTGCTTCGGGAACGGCTCGCCGGAAAGCCTTTCGGCTTCGCGCACCTTCTCGTCGATCATGGTGATGCCCAGCACCATGTGGCCGAGGAGTTGGCCTTCGTCGGTGTACGCGATTTCCCGATCGTACGAAAGTTCATCGACCTTCGCGGCATCGTGCAGAAACGCCCCGAGGAGCAGCTTGTCCTGGTCGAGCCGCGGGTAACGCGGGGCCACGACCAGCACCAACTCCATCAGGCTCAAAACGTGCTCCAACAACCCGCCCTGGTAGGCATGATGGTTTTTCATCCCCGCCGGGGCCGCGGTGTACTTGGCCATGAACTCGGCATCCATCAAAAAACAATCGGCCAGGTTACGCAGCTCGGGCGTGGCGATGCCGCGAAGGATTTCGGCCAGCCGGTGGGCCATTCGGTCGATCTCTTCGCCACGAAGGACCAAAAAGTCGGCCTCGTCCACTTCGTCGGGGCGGGCGCGGCGGATCGAGCTTGCTATGAACTGCATCGACCCTTGAAACAACTGCGTGTTTCCATCCACTTTCACAAAATCCCCGTTCTCGAACGCACGGTAATCATTTTCGCTGGCGTTCCACAGCCGGGCCGCGATCGAACCGCTCCGATCGGATAGCTGCAATTGCAGGTACAGGTTGCCGTTACGGTTCGGCCTCAACTGCTTTTCAGAAGCCAAGAATACCTGGCTTACCTGCTCATTGTGGCCAAGCTGGCTAACGTAACGACGATCGGTGGCGGTGGACATGGGGAGGAGTCAAGAGCTTAGAGTCAAGAGTCAAGAGCCAGAATTCAGAGCAGAGAGTCGAGAGCCAGAAACCGAAATGGCTTCGTGTTTGCAATTCTAGGGTACACGCCGGAGCACTACAACCTGCGCCAACGAGTAAGCAACGAATGCGATTTTCTTGCCAACAATCATCCCCTAGAATGAGTACGTTGATTGTAATGTATCCTAAACGTGCATTTCTTCTGGCTCTCGACTCTTGACTCTAAGCTCTTGACTCCTCCCCCCATGTCCAAACAACCTCAAACCGCCATCAGCCCCACGAGGGCTGAAAACTTTCCCGAATGGTATCAACAAGTCGTCCGGGCGGCCGACCTGGCTGAAAACTCCGACGTCCGCGGCTGCATGGTCATCAAACCGTGGGGCTACGCCATTTGGGAAAACATCGAGCGCCGCCTCGACGCCATGTTCAAAGCCACCGGCCATGAAAATGCCTACTTCCCGCTCTTCATTCCGATGAGCTTCCTGGAAAAGGAGGCCGAGCACGTGGAAGGGTTCGCCAAGGAATGCGCGGTCGTCACCCACCATCGGCTCGAACCCGACGGCAAAGGCGGCCTGCAACCCGCCCCTTCCGCCAAACTGGAGGAACCTCTCATCGTTCGCCCAACAAGCGAAACCATCATCGGTGCCACGTTTGCCCGCTGGGTCCAGTCGTATCGCGACCTGCCCATCCTCATCAACCAATGGGCCAATGTCGTGCGATGGGAACTCCGCACGCGGCTCTTCCTACGCACGGCCGAGTTCCTTTGGCAGGAAGGCCACACCGTCCACGCCACCGAGGCCGAGGCCCGCGAAGAAACGATGCGCATGCTCGATGTCTATGCCGACTTCGCCGAAAACACGATGGCCATGCCCGTCATCAAAGGCGAAAAAACGGCCGGCGAACGCTTCCCCGGCGCCGTCAGCACCTTCTCAATCGAAGCCCTCATGCAAGACCGCAAAGCGCTGCAGGCCGGTACGTCACACTTCTTGGGGCAGAACTTTGCCCGCGCGCAAAACATCAAGTTCCAAGATGAAAACGGCCAGGAAGTCTTTGCCTGGACGACCTCTTGGGGCGTTTCCACCCGGCTCATCGGCGGCCTCGTAATGACCCACGGCGATGACGACGGCCTCATGCTGCCGCCCAAATTGGCCCCAGCCCACGTGGTGATCTTGCCAATCTACCGCAATGACGATGAAAAAACCCAAGTCCTTGCCTTCTGCGACGCTCTCGAGAAGGAACTGGCCGCTCAATCGTTTGCAGGCGAACCAGTTCGCGTGCGGATCGATAAACGCGACCTTCGCGGCGGCGAAAAGAAATGGCAATGGGTAAAACGCGGCGTGCCGATTCGCGCCGAAATCGGCCCCCGCGATGTCGCCAGCGGCAAGGTCTTCTACGGCCGACGCGATTCCTCCGCCAAACTCGAAGCCCCTCGCGCAGAGTTCGTTACCAACATCGCCAATACGCTTGCTGACATTCAGCAATCGCTGTTCGCCCGCGCACTCGAAGCCCGCAAGGCGGCCACGGTTCAAATCAACGACCTCGCCACGTTCAAAGAGTTCTTCGCCTCGAAAGATGATGAAGACAGCGAAGGCGGCGGACTGGCCTACTGCCATTTCATCGAATCGCCCGCGATGGATGAAATCCTTAAATCGCTCAAAGTAACCGTCCGCTGCGTCCCACTCGCCGACGCCGACGAACCCGGAAAATGCATCTTCACCGGCCAACCCAGCCCCCGCCGCGGCATCTTCGCCAAAGCCTACTAGCCCCGCCCGCTAAACCCCGCCCGTTTAGCCGCAACGCGAAGCGGAGCTCGCCACCCCCTCACCCCTCACCCCTTACCCCAACGCACCTCTACAACTCTCCCTTTCCCCCTTCCAGCTTCACATATTCCCGTTCAAGTACCCTGCCAACCCTCTGGCCTTTCTGAAATGCGGCCGCTCGGACCAGGGTCGTCTTGGAAAGTTTGATTGGCTCGGAATAAAGCGGCGATTCGGCCGTCGGTTCGCTGCCATCCAGCGTGTATCGAAGCTCGCCCGATTCCAGCACCGTGCCGAGCTTCACTGCCGCCGTGTCATGAAAATTGCGAACGCTCGGCGACATCCATGTGTGTTCGAGCACCAACATCGCGCATCCGCGAACGAGCGGTACCGAAACCTTCATGCCATCTGGGTTCGTTTCGGCCGAAAGCTTCGCCGGTTGATTCGCCCCGGGGTGAATCGCCCAGGCACGGTAGCGCCCTTGGGCAGGGTCGTTGGTTGGCGTTCGCACGACCACATCCGCCGCGGCCGCCTCGCCGCCGAACGTCACCGGCACCACGTAACCGCCAGGAACTTCAAACAGGTTGGCGAGCGTTTTCGAGCCTTCCACGCGCACCGCATGGGGCAATAACGCCCAACGTTTGCCGCGAAGCGTATCGAGCAACGGCCCGTAATCGCAGTAGAACTTATCCCGCTTGGCATTCGGCAATATCGTGTGATCGTTCCCCGGGACCGGGGCCGTCAGGAAGGCCCCCAGGTGCAAGTGCCGCTGAAAGTAAGCGTCCGGATTCTTATCGAACTCCTCCAGCTCCCAAGTCCACGCCACATACGGCTTATTCAATGCCAGAAGGGTGCAAGTGTTGAGGCTGTGCGGGTGCTGACCGTGCTCATCATAAAACGCGTCGACAGAACGCATCAAATCGATCCGGGCGGCCATCGGATTTACAAAGATCACCTTTCCCGCATCGTGGAACACCGGGCTCAGCCGCTCCATGAGTTGCTTCCACGATTGCGTCAATGCTCGCGCGGGCCGATCCCCATGCCAGCTCACGCCATCGTCCCGCTGGGTGTTGTATTCCATGAGCCAGTCCATGCGGTCGATCGCAATGCCCGCGCTCTCCGGCACCCTTTCAATGTGCCGCCGGGCCTGCTCGACGAGGAAATCTTGGTAAACCTTCTCGCCGGCATCCATCACCACACACCCTTCCCAAGAGAAGATGGGTTTGCCATCCGCCCCAGGCAAGATCGCCCCGCCAAGGGCGTAGTGCAGGAAATCGTTCGAGTCGTGCCACAACTCGGCGTCGGTGGCCGCCTTCCGCGCCGGTGCCGGATACTTCGTCCGCGCCCCAAACTCCGTCACGTTGAAGTAGCTCAGCGTGTCAAACCCTCGCCCTCTCAACGATTGAACCATCGATCGTATCTTGCCTATCGAAGTTGACTGTTCTTTGAAATCGATCCACGACTCATCATCCGATGAAACGGGCGGAATGAACATCCCCATGTACGGAAAGTCGAAACTCGCCTGCCAATTCACGCGATACGCCATCCGCATCAGCCGCTCGGCGTCCTCGACCTTGGCATGGCTCGAATACGATCCACAACCCGCCAGCAATTGAACTCCCGCGTTCGGCGATTCAAAGTACGCGGGATACTGGCCCGACATGAACGCCACGCCGCCTCGCCAATCCGCCGCGTGGGCCACCAAATCCATCGCGCACCGAACCACCTTCCCCTCTTCCAACCGATGATACTCGCGGCTGAAAGTCACCTCGCCTTCGCGCGTGGTCCGCATCTTCAAACCTAAGATGACGTCCTCGGGGGAAAGAACCAGGCTCATGCCCTCGTCACGACCTTCCTCCACGATCGTCGCCAACGGCAGCGAGAACGTGCCCGGTTCCTTGAAAAACTTCTTGTAACGCCCGCCGTAGAAGAACTCACGGTCCTCCCATTTTGCGGGTCGCAAGGGGTCGGTCCAGTCCTTGCCCTCGGGCCGCGGGTCGCCCCACGCCGTCCAGAACATGCTCGATTCCGAACGCGGCGCGCGAAAATGCGTCTCAATCGGTACGCTCCACGGTTCGCCGTGGCCACGTACCTCCAACTCCCAGCGAACGCTCTCGGCTTGCGGCGTAAACCGTTCGACAACCGTTGCCCGCCGCCCCGCGTTCGGGCCGCCTTCCAAGCGAAACGACCGTTCAATCTCCACCCCGCCGCCGTTCAATCGCTTCGCCTTGCCCACGCCCTCCGGGCGACACCCCGCCAACCGCGTCTCGCCCAACACAGGCCGGTATGCGGCCTGCTCGCCAAGTCGCACACCCGTGACCGTCCCATCGGCCGATAGCTTCAACCCCACCACGCGCCCGCCACCTGCCGACCTCACTTCCCACTCCGCCATCCCCGGCACGGCCATTCCAACAACGAGCAGGAAAACCCCAATACCAACCAGTCGCCATCTCATCGCTGTTTTCTCCCCAAAAAAGCCCCGTCCCCCGCAGGCAATCTCAAATTCAAAAATCCCCCTTCCGCCGAGTTCGCTCCCGGTGAGCCCACGCCCGGCGAGCCCACGTCTGGCGAGGTCGCTTCAGCGACCGGCAAGTGGCCAAAAATAAAACTTGAACTTTTGTCCACCACTTGCTACACTAACCCTCGCACGATCGACGGCGTGGGTCGCCGGCGCGCGTGGAGAGTCGCCCGAAGCCGATGGGCCCTGTTTGAACTGCA
>JADZFK010000155.1 GCA_020849945.1 Pirellulales bacterium
AACTTGGACCATGAACCGGCATTTTCGGGTCAACGCGATAGCAGTGCGAATGTCGAGGTTTCCGACGTGCCATCGGTAAGTGACGGCCTTGATTTTGCGTGCCAAAGCGAAAACTGATCGGCCCTGTCTGTTGAGGCACGAGGCTTGCAACCCTGCCGATAGACGCCCTGTCGCTCCGGTTCCAACAATTCTCCCGTCCGGCCCCAATTCAATGTAAATTGGGGGGCACCAAGCGGTACCTCCGGGTGTTCACGATTCCTGTTCAAGGGGCGACAAGCGGCTCACGTGCGGAATCGCTAGCACCCGTGGACCCTGCGATCGCTGCAGCATAAGTTACCCCGTGACGCTGCTGATGATTCACGGCAGCCGCAGTGCAAAACAGATCATGCCGTTTTCACCCCAGATTGACCGGGTTCGAGGACGAACGACGTGCGAGTTTTGATGGGTGCGCCCGGTTTGCTGACGTAGGGGATCGTGCGGTAATCGCTTTGCCACCGTTCCGGTGTGACCGTGCAACGGACGTAACCGCGTTCGGCATTGAAGTAACGGACGCCAGGGTAATCGGCCATCAATTGTTTCATGCGATCCTGGGCCTGGCCTCCATCGCCATCGCTAGAGATGCTAGTGCCGACGAATTCGGCAGCGGCGATGGGAGATTCGATCCGCAAGTCGTCGATGCGGAGGTCATTCACAATGTTGCAGTGAATATCTCCGGTTAGAACGACGGCATTGGGAACTTGATGATCGTGGATGAACGACATGAGCTTGTTTCGTTCGCCGAGATAGCCACACCAGTTATCGCGGCCGTATCGGCGAATATCCTTATGCTTTGCGGCAACGGTTGCCATCATGACCTGTTGGGCAAGAACATTCCAACGGCCGGTGGAATGGCTGAGCGTATTTTCGACCCACTTGAGCTGGATCGAGCCGAGCATGGTTTGGCGGGGGTTGAGGCAGGCCTTGGATATTTCGCCAGGATGATCGTGATCTGCCTGATCGCTGCGATATTGCCGTCCATCGAGAACCAGGAAGTTGGCTAACTGACCGAAGGTGAATGAGCGGTACAAATTCATATGCGGCCCCCTGGGAAGCGAGGAGTTCCGCAAGGGCATCATTTCGTAATAGGCCTGATAGGCATTCGCCCGTTGCACCAAGAATTTCGCCGGGTCCATGTCTTCGATTTCCGAACGGTCGTTGGCGTAGTTGTTTTCAACTTCATGGTCATCCCAAGTAACCACCCAGGGGCAACGGGCGTGCATGCCGTGCAAGAAGGGATCGCTTCGATATTGAGCAATTCGTGTGCGGTAATCATGCAACGAATAACACTTGTTGCCGGCGTGGCGGCGAACGCGCCCCGCCTCCCCGCCGCGTTCGTAAATGTAATCCCCCAGGTGGAAGACGAGGTCGAGGTCCTCCTCGGCCATGTGCTGATAGGCCGTGTAGAGACCTGTTTCATAGTGCTGGCACGAGGCAAAGGCAAACTGCAACCGCGATGGCATGGAAGCTGCTAGCGGCAACGTTCTTGTGCGGCCAATGGTGCTAACCGCATCGCCCGCGTGGAAGCGGTACCAGTACCACCGATCTGGCTCCAGGCCATTCACTTCAGCGTGGATGGAATGGGCAAGCTCTGGCGTGGCGACCTGCGAGCCGCGTTTCAGAACGCGACGCATCGATTCATCCGCGGCGATTTCCCAACGGACTTCGACGTTTTGAGGCTTCATGCCGCCGGCGCGTTCGAGCGGAGCCGGCGCAAGCCGGGTCCAAAGCACAACACTGTTCTCATCGGGGTCGCCGGAGGCAACGCCAAGCTGAAAGGGGTCGCTGTCGAAAGAAGGGGTTCCAGGGGCCGCCCCGGCACGTTGGCTCAGAAGAGGCAACGACGAGATGCTTGCAGCGTAGGCCAAGAACAGACGTCGGCTTAGGCCGCCTTCATGTTGAATTGCATGTTCCAACCGAGCGAGGTCAAGCGGGGTCGCCATCGGGTGTGCCTTGGGTATCAGGTGGAATCAGGTGGAATTAAGGAACCCATCAGGCAGGGTAATCCAGCAAGATCGAGATAGCAAGAGGTTCGTCTTGCCCGCGTTGTTTGTTGGCAGACACGGGGGGCCAGCGCGCCCTCCTCGTGCCCGAGCGATGCCATGGATCGTTGGGGATTCCACACCGCGCTTGCTTCACGTTGGCTTCAAGCCCTGCCGATGAGTTGCTCGAACTCATCTTCCGAGATGACTTGAACGCCGAGTTGCTGGGCCTTCTCCAGTTTGCTACCTGCCTTTTCGCCGGCGACGACGAAATCGGTGTTCTTGGAAACACTGCCGGCCGCGCGGCCCCCGTGTTGCACGATGAGCGATTCGATCTCTTCGCGTTTGTATCGAGCAAGCGTTCCGGTAACGACGAGTGTTTTACCGGCTAGCGACGTGCCGGCCGAGCCTGCGGCGGTCGATCGTTCAGCGTCCAGTTGCACACCGGCCCCGCGGAGTTCGGCGATCACGTGCTTCCCTTCGCGGCTGTGCAGGAAGTGGTAGAGCGAGTTGGCGATTTCGGTTCCAATGCCCGCGAGCGAGCCGTCTTTTTTGAGCACTTCAATTCTGTCCAGCGGGGCGGGTAGCAGTTCGTCGATCGAGCCGAAATGCTCGCCGATGATGCGTGCCGCCGTGGAGCCGATATGGTGGATTCCCAATCCCGCCAAAACGCGCACCAAACCGCGCGATTTCGCCGCCTCGATGCCGGCGAACAGGTTGTCGGCCTTCTTCTCGCCCATTCGTTCGAGAGCCAGCACTTGATCGCGCTTGCGATGAAGTGCGAAGATATCGCCGAAGGAGTTGAGCAAGCCGGCATCGGCAAGCTGGTGGACAATCTTCTCGCCCATGCCGTCGATATCCATTTGGCCCCGGGCGGCGAAGTGAATGAGTCGCTCACGAAATTGGGCCGGGCACTCGGGGTTGATGCAGTAGCGGCCCGATTCATCCTCTTCGCTTAATGGAAGCGGCTCGGGGATCGGCTCGGCACGGCGCGATTCGCGTTCCGCCCGAACCTTCTCACGCTCGACCTTCACCGCGTACGATTCGATCTCCCGAACGCGACTTTGGTCGTATTCGATTTCGATCTCACCGCCGCATTCGGGGCAGCGAGTGGGGGGCGGCATTTTCTTCACACCGTGTGGCCGTTTATCGACCACGACCCGAACCACTTGCGGGATAATCTCGCCGGCTTTTTCGATGACCACGGTATCGCCGATGCGAATATCCTTGCGGCGGACTTCGCCCAGGTTGTGGAGAGTAGCGTGTTGCACGGTGGTCCCCGCCAAGAGGACCGGTGTCATGTTCGCACGGGGCGTCAGCTTTCCGCTCTTGCCGACCTGCCAATCCACGCCGAGGAGTACGGTCTCCGCCTGTTCGGCGGCGTACTTGTAGGCGATGCACCAGCGAGGGAACTTGCTCGTGGCACCCAATTGTTCCTGTAAGTCGATACGATCCAGCCGAACCACAACACCATCCACTCCGTATGGCAAGGTGTGACGGTTAGCACCAAAGTCCTCGATCATTCGCCACGCCTGGTCGATCGAATCGCACGGCTTCGTAAGCCCGTTCACGGGAATTCCCCACGAGGCGAGCGCGGAAAGAAACTGGCTGTGGGTTGCCAACTCTACCCCCCGCAACTCCCCTCGACCGTGCGCGAAGAAGCTTAGCCCCCGCTCTGCCACGATCTTCGGATCGAGTTGTTTGAGCGTGCCGGCCGTGGCATTACGCGGATTCGCGAACGGCTCTTCACCGGTTTCCGCCACATGTTGGTTGAGTCGCTCGAAGGAGGCGTAGGGCATGAAGACCTCGCCGCGTACCTCAAGAACCTCGGGAATGGGGTGCCGTTCGTTCGACTCCAGCCTTAAAGGGATGGCTCGCACCGTGCGAATGTTCTGGGTGACATCATCGCCGCGCTGGCCGTCGCCGCGTGTAGCGGCCAGCACCAGCTCTCCTTCTTCGTAACGCAGGTTGACCGCCACGCCATCGACCTTCGGATCGGCCACGTAACCACCCGAGACAGGAAATCCCGCCACCTCGGCGGCATGAAGCGCTTCCGCATACGCGACATTTAATTCTTGGCGTCGGGCTTCTCCTTTGGCTCCACCGGCGCGAAGCTCACCTTGTTCGTGGGCCATCGCCAGCAGGGTGGAATCGGTCGCCTCAAATGCCCGCTGCGCCCACTTGCGAAGGTTGGCCTCATCGTACGTGTTGTCGATGGACATCATCGGCCGCGCATGCGCGACCGTCCGAAACCCTTCCAAAGGCTCCCCGGCAACTCGTTGCGTCGGGCTATCGGGAGAAATGAGGTCGGGAAAGTCAAACTCCAATTGCTTCAGTTCGGCAAGAAGTCTGTCGTACTCGCGGTCGGAAATCGTTGGTGAAGCTTCGACATAGTAACGTCGATCGTGTTCACGAATCTCGCGCCGAAGTTTTTCAGCTCGATGGCGATGTTCGGCAGACGAATGAGACACCTACCTCACCCTCCAGTACTTGAAAGTGTGCTTCCGAACGATTGTAAAGCCTAGTCCGCATTTCTCACAATCAAAACCACGGAGGCACGGAGCCACGGAGAAAACCAGTAGCAAGTACCCCTACCACCATGAACGGTGGAAATACCCCGTCTCGTGGTTACGGGCGGTTGACCTTGCTTCAAACGATTTCTTGGCTTGTTCTCTGTGACCGCTGTGTGCTCCGTGGTGAGAAATCCGGGCTAGTGCTTTGCCTCAAAACCGGTATTAATTTGGGAGGCGGTTCGAACGAGGCCAAGAATCCAGCAATCTACGAACCCTCCCAGGGCCGATCTGTTATTCATGTTCGGGGCAGTGAGGACTCACGAACCCGAAGCGTCAGCGAGGGAAAAAGCACACATTCCCCCGCTGACGCCTCGGGTTTGTTTCCAATGCTCTCGCCCACATTGAAAAAGTGATCGGCCTGCGAACCCTCCCTCAACCCCTCCCAAAAAGGGAGGGGAGTTCTGAGCCAAAGCGTAACATAACGACTACGTTTCACAACCACACTCAGGGGCAACGGTAACGTTCTTGCCCGTTGCGGAATTGGGGATGAGGCATAAGAACCGCATCGGCTCGGGGCCTGAATTCCGAAACTGGTGGATATCGTTCGGGGCCACGAACACGACATCGCCGGCCGCGAGCGGCATTTCGCGATCGCCATCGACGAGGGTCCCTTTGCCCGCCAATACGTAGATTTCGTGCTCGTAATCGTGGAAATGACGCGGCGTATGGCCGCCGGGCGCCACTTCAAACTCGCGCATGGCAAACGTCGGCGCCTGGTCGCGTTCGCCGATCAACCACCGCACGCGGCAGCCTGCTGCCCCTTCCATCGCCACTTCGTTTGCGGGTACATCTGTCAGTTTCTTGAGTTGCATGAGGATAGGGTCTTTCTCGAGCTCGGTTCGGGGGAGGAAGTTATCGTAATGCTGGAGATGGCATGGCAAAGACTTGCAGAATCTGGAAGCTCACTTTCGTGAAGCCTGGCGGGCCTGGGCGCGGCGTTGCCAATAATCATCGGTGCCGATCGCCGCGAAGGTGAAAATCGCCAAGAATGCAAGTTCGGTAAGTAGCGTTGCCTCACCGTGTTGGCTCATCCAAGCAAGTAATGGGTGTTCTCGGTCGGGTTGCGATTCCGAGGCGGCTGCCACGACTTCCAATGGGGGGCGCGCTTTTCGGAACGCCATCACGCCATAACAGATGGCCGTCATTAAGAAAGCAAGTCCAACTGCGAGAAGCAGCCCGTAAAATGGATTCACAAACTTTTCAGATCGTGGCGACATCGTGCTCGAACAGCATCCAAACGTTTCTTGGGGCGATAATAACTGGAAGAGCGGGAAGCCCTCGCTCGACAACCGTTTCACAAACAGGGCCCTCGTTGCATGGCTACCACGAGTGGATTGTACCCGGCCCTGGGACCGAGGACTGCGCTGCTAACAAACCTGCGCCTTTAGCCACGTTCGCCGCCATGCATCGGCTGGCTGGCAGGCTACGAACGTGTGCTTCTGGCAGCAAGCCGACTTCTCCGCCAGCAGATTATACCATGAGTCCGCCAATCGACGAGAGCGCGGCCACGCCCTAAGATGTAGGATTCAGTTGCATCCTCCCTCCTGGCCTGGGAACCACGGGCGTGAGCCAACGGACAATAGAACTTCGCGGCGTATCGACGAACAATCTGCGGCAGGTCGATCTGGACCTGGCCCATCGGCAGTTTGTTGTATTCTGTGGTGTCTCTGGCAGTGGAAAGACCAGCATGGCCCTCGATACGCTGTATGCCGAGGGGCAGCGGCGGTACATCGAGAGCTTTTCGCCCTATACGCGGCAGTTCTTAGAGCAGTTGGATAAACCGCCCGCGGAACGGATCACCGGTATCCCCCCGGCGATCGCCGTAACGCACAAGAACCCCAGCCGATCGAATCGGGCGACCATCGGCACAACGACGGAAATCAACGATTATCTGAGCGTGCTGTTCGCCCGATTGGGCCAGGTCGTTTGCACGGGTTGCGGGCAGAGCGTGGAGCGCGATTCGCCCGAATCAATCGCCCAGGCGTTCGCAACTCTTCCCGATGGTTTACGCAATGGATTACGCATGATGGTTGGGTTCGGTGCCGTGGTGCCGCGAGACGAACCAATCGAGACCTGGCTTGCCGACTTAATCGCACTTGGGTACGTGCGAGGAGTGCATGGCGGAACCACGCAGCCGATTGGTCCGGCCCTTGCTAAAGAGCTTTCACCTGGCGAGAGCCTTACCATCGTGCTCGATCGTTTGACGACCAGCGATCTGGGTGCGGACAGGCTTCGAGATTCCCTGGAAGCCGCTTACTCGGCAGGCGACGGCTCATGCACGGTATTACTGGAACACCCAACGTTGCCCAGTGAAACTCTCGACGAGGAAATGGGGAACGCGGATAAACGCCCGGCCGCACGGCATCCTACTCATAAGCTTCGTCGCTGCACCATCGAACCCATCGACAATCGACGGTGGCGCCGATACACGTTTAGCGCCGCGCTGCGGTGCGACGCTTGCGGGATCGACTACCCGGACCCGGAGCCGCTCTTGTTCAATTTCAATCGTCCGTTGGGTGCCTGTCCCGAGTGCGAAGGGTTTGGCAACATCGTCACGACCGACATGGCGAGGGTCGTTCCAGACCCAAGCAAGTCGCTCCGCGAGGGGGCGATTGCGCCGTGGAACTCGCCTTCGTATGCCCACGAATTGCAAGAACTTCTTGCATTGGCCAAAGATTACCATCTGCGGGTGGATGTTCCTTTTTCCGATCTCAACGACGACGAGCGGCGTATCGTTATCGAAGGGATACCGGAACGGAAGTTCGGCGGCCTCAATGGTTTCATGCACTGGCTGGAACGCCGCAAGTACAAGATGCACCTTCGGGCGTACCTAAGCCGCTGGCGCTCATACCGCCCCTGCCCGAAGTGTGGTGGCGATCGCCTGAGGCCCGAGGCACTGGCGGTGCAAATCGCTGGTCGCAACTTTGCCGAACTGAGTTGCCTCAACATAGCCGATGCATTGCAACTGCTCGAGAACCTGCCGGAACGCATGCCTGAATGGCAACGGTCGATTGCCCGGCCTTTGTTGGCAGATGTGAGCGCGAGGTTGTCGTACCTGGTCGAAGTGGGGGTGGGCTACCTAACGCTCGATCGACCGTTGCGCACGCTCAGCGGCGGGGAAACGCAACGTGTGGCGCTAACGACGACGCTTGGCTCGAATCTTGTGGATATGCTGTACGTGCTGGATGAGCCTTCCGTGGGCCTGCACCCCGCCGATGTCGGACCACTCGCCGCGGCGCTTCTGCGGCTCAAGGAACGCGGCAACACGGTGGTTGCGGTCGAACACGAGGAAACTATTCTTCGCCGCGCCGATCAGGTCGTGGAATTCGGGCCTGGGGCCGGCAGCGAGGGAGGTTGCATTACGTTCCAGGGAACTTCCCAAGCACTCGAGCGGAACCGCGAAAGCCGAACCGGCAACTGGCTTTCAGGCCGCAGCGGCTTGCGAATCGGTTCTACGAGAAGACCCACCCAAAACGGCTGGGTCAAACTGCGAGGCGCGCGAGGCAACAACCTGCGGAACATCACGGCCGAGTTCCCCCTGGGCGTGTTGTGCTTGGTCACCGGCGTAAGCGGCGCGGGCAAGAGCACACTCGTGGGTAAAACGCTCTACCCGGCCTTACTTCGCGCACTGCATCGCGACACCGATTCCGCCGAGTTCCCCGAGCCACTCGATCACGATGAAGTGCTTGGCGCAGGCCAATTGAACGAGGTGCTTCACATCGACCAAAGCCCGATTGGGCGCTCGCCTCGCTCGAATCCGGCGACCTACTTGAAAGCCTTCGACCCGATCCGATCGTTGTTCGCCGAACAAGCGGAGGCCCGTTCCCGCGGCCTGACGGCCGGGCACTTCAGCTTCAACGTCGATGGAGGACGCTGCGAACAGTGTCGCGGCGATGGATTCCTTTCGGTGGATATGCAGTTCATGGCCAATGTTTACATGAAGTGCCCCGAATGCGGTGGCAAGCGGTTCCGGCCGCAGGTGCTTGAAGTGAAATACCGTGGATTGAGTATCGCCGATGTGCTCGATCATACGGCCCGCGAGGCGTTCACGTTCTTTCGTGGACAGCGTAAGATACAAACGCAGTTGAAGCACTTGCTCGATGTCGGCCTGGACTACCTACGGCTGGGGCAACCTGCTACAACGCTTTCCGGAGGCGAAGCACAGCGGCTCAAGCTGGCAGCCCACCTTGCCGCCAAGCGTCGTGGTCGAACCCTATTCCTGCTCGATGAGCCGACGATCGGGCTTCATTATTCCGACATTGTGAGGCTGCTCGATTGCTTTGACGCGTTGCTCGAAGTCGGCCACTCGCTGGTTCTCATCGAACATAACGTTCAATTGATGCTTGCCGCCGACTGGCTGATTGATCTTGGGCCTGGCGGAGCCGACCGAGGCGGAAGCGTCGTTGCCTCGGGTACCCCCGAGGACATTGCCAAGTGCGGCGACTCGGCAACGGGTACAATACTATCGGCGGCACTTGCCCGGGCAGAGCACCGTGCGAAGTAACACTCACACATTGCCTCGCAAGGCACCACGCCAGCCTCGAAGATCGCAATGGGTAGAACGACTTACCGTTACCCATGTATTGGATCGGTGGCTTGGAGTCCCGAAGGGATATCCGAGATTAGTCCAGCGATTCATCACTGGTACCCGTTTCGCAATGTCGCGAAAAGTCCTGTCGGGACGACTGAAGGCCAGGCCGGGAGCAATCAGTCGTCCCGACAGGACTTACCGCGGCCCCGTTTATTCCCCCCAGCAGTAAACGGCTGGGCTAGGATCGCGGCGTCCCTCTGGGACGAAATATAATGTAGCAGTCGATTAGATAAGCAAGAGATTAAACGCCGCGAGCGATTGCAATGGCGGAGACATTTGAAATCCTGTTGGGCGACGTCACCGATATGGCGGCTTGCGTTCGCGCACGCTATCGTGGTGCGGGGGGAGTTGTTGTGCGGGGCTGGGTTCGCGGACCGTATTGCGAACGAAGCCGCACTCTACCCGCCAAGTTCCCCTTCCGCGCCCAGTCGCCCGAGAACGACGGTTTGGCCGAGGCAATTGTCACCGACCCCTGCCTTTGGTCGGAGCAGATGCCGCATCTCTATCGCATCGAGCTGGAGGCCTTGCAAGGCGACCAAGTCGTCGATCGATACTGTGGCGACCTGGGGCTGCGCCGCTTGGCCCCACGGCTGCCGATCGACTTCGCACCTGGCACGGGATAATGGCTACGTAACTTGTTTCAGAATTCTTCCATGACGAACCCAATCCCATCGCGTTACGATCGACAGGCTCGATTCGCCCCCCTGGGGGAAGAGGGACAACAACGATTGGCGGCTGCTCGCGCGCTCATCTGTGGCTGTGGCGCGCTGGGGTCGGTGATCTCCGAAACGTTGGTACGCGCGGGTGTGGGGTTCGTAAGAATTGTGGACCGCGACTTTGTCGAACTTAACAACTTGCAGCGCCAAGTGCTGTTCGATGAGCAAGACGTTGCCGACAACCTGCCTAAGGCTGTCGCTGCCGCGGCCAAGTTGCGGCAAATCAACTCCGAGATCGAGATCGACCCCGTAGTGGCCGACGTTACCCACTCGAACATCGGCAGCCTTGCCGACGATGTGGAAGTCATCCTTGATGGCACCGATAACTTCGCCACGCGGCTATTGCTCAACGATTATTGCGTCGAGCGAGGCACCCCCTGGGTGTATGGCGGGTGCATCGGGGCCGAAGGACAATCGATGACGATTCTGCCCGGCGAAACGGCCTGCCTAGCCTGCCTCGTGGCCGACGTGCCGCCCCCCGGCACCACGCCCACCTGCGATACGGCCGGAATCCTCGGCTCCATCGTGAATGTGATCGCGTCCATCGAAGCGGTCGAGGCAATAAAACTCTTGAGCGGACATCGCGAGACAATTTCCCGAAAACTGGCAATCTTCGATCTGTGGGATAATCAAGTTCGCCATGTCGATCTCGCCCGACTCCTCGAGCGCGGCGATTGCCGCGTGTGTGGGCAGCGGCAATTCGATTGGCTTCGTGGCGAACGAAGCGATAGCTCGGCCACGTTGTGCGGCCGCAACGCCGTGCAACTCACCGCTCCGCCAGGAACCAAGGTCGCCCTGGAAGACTTGGCGACCCGACTCGCAGGCGTTGGCCGAGTGCATCGCAACGACTTTCTTCTCCGCCTGCACGTAGACAACTACATCCTGACTGTCTTCCCCGATGGCCGCACAATCGTCGGTGGCACGAGCGACACCTCCATCGCACGCTCGATGCATGCAAAGTACGTGGGGGCGTAAATTACGGCCCATGAGGAAGGTTATCCGAAAGGGTTGACCGACACGAAGGACCGCAAATGATTCAGAGAACGTCACAAACCATTGGGGTACATTTTAACCAGGTAATATTGCGATCCTAGACTTTGGCGCTATCTGCCATGATCGGGTTTCATCGAGGGGGCTGGCTGCGAACGTGTTCTTTGGGGATTCCTATCGCCCGCAAGTTCTCGCGTATTTTCCCAATTTCACACGACTTGGCAAACTGTGACGTTGCGCGGGTGCCGGTTTCATTTTCGCAGGCGTTATACCCGATTTCACAGGCAGACCCAGTTTCTGCACGTCTCGCGGCGTTCCCGCACGCCGCGAGGCGCTTTTCTCTAAAGTGCCGCTGTCGCGCAACCGAACGCAGGTGCGCGCTGAGGCCCTCTCGACCCGCATGGCGACCGTTGAATCCGCTCAAGTTTCGGTACGAGGTGAACCGACCGTTGCCCCGCAAACGGTTGGTCGGCTTGGCAGTTGGCAATTGGCTCGCATGATTGGGGAAGGGAGCTTCACCCGGTTGTACACAGCGCGTCCCGCCGATGGCCCGCAGAATCAAGCTCCCGGTTACGTGGTGAAAGTGCTTCGCAAAGAGTGGTGGCGCGATCCGCAGGCCATCGAAATGCAACGCCGCGAGGCTTGGGTAGGCAGTCGGGTATCGCATCCGAACTTGCTGCCGGTTCTGTCGTCTAGCGTTCAGGAACCGCCGTTCTATTTTGTAACGCCGAAACTTGGGGGCCTGCCTCTTTCCGAGTGGATTCGCCAGCAAGAGCGTTTGTCGATCCCCTTCGCGCTGTGGGTGGCTCGTCAGGTGGCCGATGGTCTGGCCGCCTTGCACGAAATGGCCGGCATGATCCACTGCGACGTCAAACCAGATAACATCTTCGTTTCGCCATCGGGTCATGCAACGTTGCTCGATTTCGGATTCGCGCAAGCGCCTTCGGAAATGAGCCATTGGTCATCGCGCCCGATCGCCGGAACGCTGGCTTACATTGCGCCCGAGATGCTGACCTCGGCTTTGGCGGCGGCCCCGCAAAGCGACCTGTACAGCCTGGGCGTCACGATGTACGAGATGCTCGCCGGCCAACGCCCCTGGGAAACCAACGATACGAGCGAACTCGTCACGCTTCATCGAGAAGTGCGACCGACCGACATTCGCATGCTGCGGCCCGACACGCCCGAGCCGGTCGCCACGCTAATTCATGCCTTGCTGGCCAAAGACCCGCTACGAAGACCGCACTCCGCCCGCGAACTTGCCAGTCGTCTTGTGCGGCTGGAGATTCGTAGCTTCGCAATCGTATAAGCCGGGCCGTGCTTCGGTTGCCACGAATTGCGGGCGATGGTCATCAAGTTGGCCGCTCGATAACAGCCCGGAATCACGCGGCTTTGTTCGTTTGGGTTGCAGTTGCCGCGGCGGAAATGCAGTCGGCCAAGTCGGCGGCAAGCCAGGGTTTTCCAAGAACGGCATGTGCGCCCAGGCGATAGGCCAGGTCCACGCGGTCTCGGCGAGGAAAGTCCAGCAGCGCAACAACGGAAGCCCCGTGGCCCGCAAGCCGACCGCAGAAGGTTGCCAGGTCGCGTGCTTCACTCTCGGTCAGTTGACCACCATCCCAGACCCCTGCCACGGCGCTGGAAGAAGCAGGAATTTGTTGCCCCGGCCGACGCCACACCGTAACAATGCCCGTTGATTGCAGTGCATCTGCGATTGCCGCGGCCGATTCGCGGTCGCGCGAGCTAACGTGGATCAAATCCCGCATCAGCTCACCACGGTTTGTTGCTGCCGACATGGGATTCACCGGGTTGCTTTCCTCAACAAACAAGGGTGCCGTTTGCATTAGCCAGCACGGGTCGCCCCCCGCTGTTCGCCGTGCGAGCTGTTGGTTCCACCAGGTTGGAAAGGCATACCAGTAAAGTCGCGGGACATTGGGCCACGGCTTGCCGGTGCGAAGTTCGCCCTCGCACCAACTGCCGGCCAACACAACCACGCCCGCCCGGGGTGCGGTACTCTTGAACGACTCCAGCAATGCACGTGACGCGGTCCCCGGCCGGCTCTGTGCAACGACGATCACATCGGGCGATTGCTCCGCACTCGTGGTCAATCGCGAAGTTCGTGCCAGCAACGCGAGGGACTCCCGAAAATCGGGGTGCTCGATCTGGCCCTCAAGCCGCACGACGGGTGGGCGCGAAACGGCCGTCGAACGTGCTTGTTCGGCCACGGCAACTTGCGAGCCACGAGGGTGCCCATCACTTGCACTCACCCCTTTTGCCCGGCTCGGCTTGGCGTTGCGATGTTGCAACTTTGCCGGCTTGAGTGGGTTGCTCGCAACCTTGCGGGGCACTTTGTTCGAGGGTTTTCGGGGCATGATGGTTTCAGACTGGCATCCATTCAGCTTGCCCGCCACGAGGGCATGGTTCGCGAATGCGGTTGATTGAATGCGTTGGGTGATTCGTCATAAAGTTATTCGTCGTGGATGGTCGCTTCGCGTTCGACGATCAAACGATGGACCTCTGGAGGGCTTTCCGCCGACCGCAGTGCCGCGAGGAATGTTGCGTCGTGGATCACTCGGCTGAGGCGTGCCAAGACACGCAGGTGTTCGTGATCGGTGGTCGAGCAGATCAGGAAAAAGATGTCGGTCAATCGGCCGCCGGGGCCGAACGGAATCCCACCCGGCGCAATACCCAAGGCCAGGATCGCCTCGGCGAGGATTCCAGACATCGGCCGGCGGGGATGAAGCAAGGCCACTCCGTTGTCGAATGCCGTGGAGTGCATCTCTTCGCGGGCACGAACGGCCTCGGTCATCTTGGCGGTATCCCAAAGCAGGTGAGTGCGCGCGGCCAATTCAGACATCTTGCTGATGACACTCCCGCGCGTCCGGGCATCGAACGGGACCTCGATGGCTTCCACTCGCAGCAGCTCCGCAATCGCTAACGGATCGGTTTCTGACGCAGAGGCCCGATGGAGAGCCGATTCCATTTGCATCAGGGCTTCGTCGTCGGAAACGCCAATCCGGTCCTCGAGCCAGTGATGGATTTCGGCCGCGGAGAATCGCCACTCGCCACCGACGCGGCGGGCAGGCACCTTGCCACGTTCCGCCAGCTTCTGCACGGCGGCAGCCGACATGTGCAGATACACTGCCAAGCCTTCCAAATTATAATCTGCCTGAGACATCAATCGACTCGGTCGCCGCTAGCGTGAATTCACTCGCCGCCACAGCCGGCAGGGCAGCAAGCGTATAACTTCTCGAACGAACTGAGGCTATCGAGTAATTCGGTGTGACGGTTTGGCTGCCACTGGCGGAAGCCAGTGGTTTCACGGTTGCAACAACCGCCAACTTCCGTTGGGGGCTAAAGGGAATGTTGCACTCGAAATTCCGAAATGCCTCTTAGTGCATTTTACCCGAATTGCCTAGGGGAAAGGCGGAACGCGGCTTTTCCGTTTTCCGGCATCTCCGCTGAGTTGCCAAAGCCGGTGCTGGCATGGCCGAAAACTTATCTTGACGGCCGCCCGGCAATCCGCGATTATTTCGCCGCTTCGACCGGTTCGATCAGCAGCCGCCCACGGAAGCGGCGGTTGCCGGATGACTCGAATCGAGCTTGATCCCAATCGATCTGTCGCACTCGCGCCGCAGGCAAGGAGGCCTCGCGTGAAGCCCAAACCCTTGGCAGCAACCGGAATCTCGCTCCGTGCGTTGTTGGCCGGCGAGCTGGGATGCCAATGCCCAGCGGACCTGCGCGTCACCAGTTGCACCAGCGATTGGCGGCAGGTTCAACCGGGTGATGTATTCGTGGCCATCATTTCGGATGATGAAGATGGCCATGCTTATGCCATCGAAGCCGCGGAGCGTGGTGCGATGGCCATCATTTCCGAGCGGCCGCTCCCCGTGTTCCACGTGCCGCAATTTACCGTGGCCGATAGCCGTACCTTCTACGGGCGATTGTGCCAAACGCTGGTGGGAGACCCGTCGAGGCAGCTTAAGGTGATCGGCATCACTGGCTCGCACGGCAAGACAACGGTAGCAAGGCTTCTGTCCGCCGTACTCCGCGAAGCAGGGCACTGCGTCGGCACACTCGATTCATTCGGCTACTGGGATGGCGTTGAAGACGAGCCCGCCACCAACGGGCCATTGACACCCACGGTGTTGGCCCATTCGCTCGCCGAAATGGTGGCCCGCGGAATGACCCACGCGGTAGTGGAAATATCGAGCCTCGACCTGGCCCGGCAAACGTTTGCTGGCGTAACGCTCGATGCCGTATGCCTGACCCAACTTGGAACTCGGCATGTCGATTGGCATGGTTCAGGTGAGAACTTGCGATCCGCCCAGCGGCGTGCTTTGGAACTCCTCGATGCCGAGGCCGTGGCTATTGTGAACGCCGACGACCCCACGAGCGTCCGCTTGTTGGATGAACTCACACGCCCCGTTCTGACCTTCGGCCTGCAAGGTTCTGGCGAGGTCTCGGCGCAGGTCGTCGAACAGTTTGTGAATGAACAATCGTTTCTCCTTTCTGCTGGCGATGACTCGGTAGGGGTTCGAACCGAGATCGTCGGCGATCATCACATTCAGAACTGCCTGGCGGCTGCCACGACCGCGCTCGTTTACGGCGTCGATTTGATCACAACCGCTCGCGGGCTCGAGTCGGTCTCGCACTTGCCAGGACGGATGGAGCATGTTCGTTGCGGGCAAGGCTTTGCCGTGCTTGTGGATTCGGCCGACTCGCCGGAGGCCCTGCGGTATTGCCTTCGGGCCGCCCGAGGCTGTTCACATGGTCGAGTCATCTGCGTATTTGGCGCAAATGAAACTTGCGATGTCGGCCAACTGCCCGCCATTGGTCGAGTGCTCGGCGCGATGAGCGACGTTGCCGCGATTACCCACGGCACACCGGCCGAACCAGGTTCCCACCGGCTTTGCCTGGAAGTGCGAAGCGGGTTCGCCGACCTCGGTAAAGCTCATGTCATTCTCGATCGGTGCGAAGCGATCCGCTGGGCGTTGCGAGAAGCCGCCGAGGGAGATGTGGTTATCATCGCCGGCATGGGCGAGGAGCCACACACACCACTCGGGGCGGAAGGCGCGTTGGCGAACGATGGAGAACTCATTCGTGCCGCGCTACAACCAAGCCACCTGCTGACGTCTCGCCGATTAGTTGCCTGAATGAAAAGAATCCACGGACCACAATCAATCGTAGATATCCAATTCCCTCGTCTGCCACAAACCTTATCTCATTTCTTGGAACCATGAACCGACTACGTTGAGGTTTCATCGTCGGCTAACGCGGAATTGCGGGATTCCGTGTGGCCACCCTCCCTGGGTTGGAGCATTAGGCCCGTCGTGCAAAGCGGTTTCTGGGTCAACCGCGTACGATGGGTGCTTCACGATGAAACCTATGTCTGGGTGCCGGGGCGGCGTACGACGCCGCTCCGGTTACCCAGCGGATTCCTATTCCTCGAATACGCAGCAAGAGAATTACGGTCATCCCACACCCCAGCCTTCCCCAAACCGCTTCTAGCATCCTGCTTGCGATGCCACGACAACCCCATATCGTTTTTGCCGGCGGAGGCGCAACAGGGTTCTTGCACCCTGGTTTGGCCGTGGCGGCCCATGTGCGAGAGCGGATTCCTGACGCACAGATTACGTTCATCGGTGGGGGCCGCTCGTTAGACCAGCACGTCATCCGCGCTGCGGGGTTTCATCATTCTCCCGTCCCTTCTCAGCCGGCCCCGCAAAGTGCTTTGCACGCGGTGCGGTTCGTCACCGATAACGTTGCCGGATACTGGGCCGCAAGGTGGTTCCTCAAAGAGAAGGATGTCTCGGCCGTGGTGGGGCTTGGTGGCGCGTCGTGTGCCCCCGCGGTTCGTGCCGCCGTAGCTCGCGGGCTGCCCACGCTCGTGCTCGAGCAGAATGTCGTGCCCGGTCGGGTCACGCGCTGGCTGGCGCAGTCGGTTACTGCGGTATGCGCTGGCTTTCACGAAACGCGTTCCTATTTCCCCGCCTCCGTCCCCTTGGTAGTGACAGGAAACCCTGTTCGTCCAGCGTTTGAACAGTTGGCTCGCAACGACACTTCACGGCCGATCGAACACGGTGAAAAACGACTCGTCATCATCGGCGGTGCCGGTGGCTCGCGTTCTCTCAACGAAAACATACCTGGCGCGCTGGCGCGGCTTCGCAACCAGTTAGTCGGCTGGCAGATCGTCCACCAATCGGGCGAGGGGCAATTGCAGCGCACGGTCGCCCAGTATCGTGCCGCGGGGGTCGAAGCATTCGTCGTGGCGTTCATCGACGAAGTAGCCCCCGTCTTGTTTGCTTCCGACCTTGTGGTCTGCCGCTCGGGTGGCACAACGCTGGCCGAACTGGCCCTCGCCGGGGTACCGGCTGTTCTCGTGCCCTATCCACCCGTCATGGACTACCACTTGCCAAACGCGGAAACGTTTGTGGCCGCTGGGGCTGCCTCCTTGATCGATGAGACCGATCTCGTAGGCACACTTGAAGATGCTCTGGTCGAACACCTCAGACCACTGCTATCCGACGAGCACCGGCTCCACACGATGGCGACAAACATGCGTCGCATGGCCCGCCCCGACGCGGCCGCCAACGTCACCGACGTCGTTCACGACATGCTTTTCGGCAAGTCGATCCGCCTCGTCGCCTAGCCACGGTCGAGCCGAGGCCGACCGCCTTCCCGGAATCGGGCCACTTCATCCTTAAGAACGCTTGAGCGAATCGCGAATCTCGCGCAGGAGCAGCACATCTTCAGGCGTCGAGGCCGGAGTTGCTCCTTCTTTCTTCTTGAGCGTGTTCATCGCCTTGACCACCAAGAACAAGGCAAAAGCGACAATGATGAAATTGATCGTGGCTTGTAAGACGGCGCCCCACCCAACGACGAGCGGCGGTTGCCCCGCGATGAGCGGTTTGGCTAGCTCGGTTGCTCGCTCCTTGAAATCGATGCCACCTGTCAGGTAACCCGTCAGTGGCGAGATGATCTTCTCCACGAGCGATTTCACAATATCGCCGAATGCGGCACCGATGACGATGCCGACGGCCATATCGACGACATTGCCCCGCATGGCAAACTGCTTGAACTCGGATAGCATTCCCATCACAAGGGTCTCCTCTGGAAGAAAAGAACTGTGCGAGTTCCCGCACAACACATGGCCGATGAAGTCGCCCGCTTGTTGAGCTACCGGCACCGCCACCGGCGTAGCGCCGCAAGCGTGGCCTCCACATCGGCGGGTAAAGGAGCTACAAACTCCATTTCCAAGTCCGTCATGGGATGCCGAAGCCGGAGCCGATGTGCGTGTAGCGCGTGCCGGTCGAGAAGAGCTCTGCCGGCCGCTTCTTGCGACGCCGGTGTATCTTGCCCTAATTGGCCTCGTGGAATCAATTCCAGTTCGGTAAGAATGGCTCTGCCACCGTACAGGCGATCGCAAAGGATCGGGTGGCGAATGTGAGCCAGGTGAAGCCGAATTTGGTGAGTTCGCCCCGTTTTCGGCAAGGCCCTTAGCAACGCGAAGCCCTGGAACCGCTCGAGGACTTCATACTCGGTGGTCGCTGGTCGGGCCGCCGGGTCTTGCCGCCGAATCGCCTTTTTCTCACGATGCGTGGGATGATCGCCGATCGGCTCATCAATCTGGTCGCGATCCAACTCGGGCACACCGACGACGATGGCCAGGTACTCCTTCTTCACAACTCGCGATTTGAACTGGGCGGCCAAGATGTCGTGTGCCTCGTTATTTTTGGCCACCACGATCACGCCTGTCGTATCGCGGTCGAGCCGGTGGACGATTCCTGGCCGCGTCGCCCCACCCCGGGTACTGAGTTGCCCGAAGTGGTGGGCCAGCGCGCTGGCCAGCGTCCCTTTCCAATGCCCTTTGGCAGGATGAACGACCATGCCCGCTGGTTTATTGACGACGATGATCGACTCATCTTCGTGCACGATATCGAGTGCGATTTCTTGCGGTTCCGGCCCTTCGCGTGGAACATCGAGTTGCCGTACACACACCAAATGGCCATTCTCCAGGCGGTGTGAAGGCTTGGCCTCGTGGTCATCGACACGCACATGCCCCGCATCGATCGCCCGTCGCACGGTGGCCCTGCTAACTGCCGGGAATTGCTCGGCTAAGAACACATCGAGCCGATACCCCGCGCGATCGGGCGGCACCGAAAACGTTCGCGGCCAATCGGATGCTTCAGAAGTCTGGGTGTTGTCTCTCACTCCCGAGAACGCAGATGCCCAACTCGCGCTAGCTCGTTGGAAGTTCGCATGCCAGAAATACTCGCCGACCTGGTTCGGTCAGCACGTGGGCCTGGGGCCGCCTACCCCGCTAGTTCGATTCGCTTTTCTTTTCCTCGGCAGAGCCAGCGGGCTCCGACTCCAGCCCCGCGGGAGGTTTCTCCTCGGGCTTGGAATCTAGCCCCGGGGGAGGCTCATCGCCGGCCTTCGTGGCGTCGGTTGCCGGGTCGCCTTTCGATTCAACCTGCATCTTCTGCAGGAGTTCGTTCAAAGAATCCTCAGCACTCTTCGCTTGCTCGACCGAAGCGGAACCTTGCGGATTGGATTGGGGCAAATTGATATCTCCCGCCGTGAAATCGGGGCCTTTCCCTGGCTCCCCCGGCCCCATCGGCGGACGCGAAACCGGAGCCTCGGCCGTCGCTAACCAGGCAAGTGCTTCTTGGGTCTTCGATTGCGAAAGCCTTTCCACCTGAGCCTTGGCGCTCTCGGCATGGCCACCCGTCACCTTTTCATATTCTGCTTTCGCTTTTTCCCAATCGCCTTGCATCTCGTAAACTCGCGCCAGCCCCAAACGGGCGCGGCCTACCAATTCCTCTACCGCCGAGGTTTGGATCACTCCCTTAAAGGCTGAGGATGCTTTGCCGAGCATCTCGTTCGCGGCCGTGCGATTCGCAAGGATCATCCGCGATGCCATCATGACTTGGCTATCGGCCCAGGTGAGGTCGGCCAATCGCTGCATATCGCTGCCAGGGCTCTCTTCGGAAGCCTTGCGTAGCATGTCTAAATTGGGTGGCATGGCGCTCAGTGCGATATTGTAGGCATCCCAGGCTCCGCTACGTCGGGCATCGGAAGAGCCTGAAAGATACGACCACAGAAACACGACCGCCACCAGTGCCGCGAAGCCCAACCCCAGCTTGACCAGATGAGGCCTGTTCCGTTCGATGAACAACTCAAGCCGGTGTGCCAATGCGTTCGTTTCCAATTCGTGCCGATGTTCTGCTTTCATCGTTCGGCTCGCTCGTCATTTAAAAGGGAAGGGTAATTCCGTTGGATCATTCATGCCAACCCGGTACAGGCCGCGTTCGACACACGAACCCGATCCATTCGATGTAAACCGTGTAGTGTAAGAGAGTTACACGTTCATCGCAAGGGCGACTAGCGGAGGATCGCCACCGCGGTTACGTTTGGTGGGGTGGCAACCTGCTCGGGTGTCGTGTCTAGACGTCATCCTCCACGCCGATCCAACGACCGATCAACCGCCCTGCTGAAGGACGCCTTCGCGGCAGCTTGCAACCTGCCTTCGCGGGCGTTCCCGATTGGCGTTCCCCTGCCCTTCCAATTCAGCAATGCGTACAACCGTGGCAATACAATGAGGGGGCATCG
>JADZFK010000156.1 GCA_020849945.1 Pirellulales bacterium
CTTTGGCACGCAAAATCAAGGCCGTCACTTACCGATGGCACGTCGGAAACCTCGATATTCGCACTGCTATCGCGTTCACCCGAAAATGCAGGTTAATGGTCCAAGTTGAATAACTGATCGGCCCTGGCTCCCTCCCCCCACCGCTTGAAGTTCTTGGCTTCGTCCGCAACAATAAGGTATGGACGACCGCCATTTTACCGACAAGTTCGTAGCCACAGCTCTTACGTTCGACGACGTTCTTATTGCGCCCCGTTACAGCACGGTGGTGCCTTCCGAGGTGGACGTGCAGACGCGGCTTACCGCGCGCATCGGCATGAATGTGCCGATTCTTAGTTCGCCCATGGATACCGTGACCGAGGCGGCGATGGCGATCGCGCTCGCGCAGGAGGGTGGGCTGGGCGTCATCCACAAGAATTTGCCGATCGAGCGGCAGACCGAGGAAGTGAACAAGGTGAAGCGTTCGGCACACGGGATCATTGTGGACCCGGTGACGCTTCCGCCCGATGCTAGCGTTGCCGCCGCCCGCGACCTGATGGAGCGATCGAAGGTCAGCGGCATTCCGATCGTAAAAGAGGGCCAGCTTCTCGGCATCCTCACGCAGCGCGACCTGCGATTTCTCGAACATAACGACGTGCCGCTCCGCGAGGTGATGACGCGCGAGAACCTCGTGACAGCACGTGGAACTGTAACGCTTGAGGAAGCTGAGAAGATTTTGATGGCAAAAAAGGTCGAGAAGCTATTGCTGGTTGACGAAAATAACAGACTGACCGGACTGATTACGATCAAAGACATCGACATGATGCGGCGATTTCCGCAGGCGGCCAAGGATCGGCAAGGTCGGCTGCGGGTGGGCGCGGCGGTTGGGGTCTTCGATTACGAGCGGGCCGGCGGCCTGATTGAAAAAGGCGTCGATTTCCTCGTCGTAGATAGCGCGCACGGCCACTCGGCCAACGTGATCGAAACCGTGCGCGAGGTGAAGCGGCGATGGGATATCGACGTGGTGGCCGGCAACGTGGCGACACGTGAAGGCGCGGCCGACTTGGCGGCTGCCGGCGCCGACGCGGTAAAAGTGGGCATTGGCCCCGGATCGATCTGCACCACGCGGGTGATTTCGGGCGTTGGTGTGCCCCAAATCACCGCGATTTACGAAGTGGCCCAGGCCATTAAGGGAACCGAAACCACACTCATCGCCGACGGAGGGATTCGCTACTCGGGAGACATCACCAAGGCACTGGCAGCGGGCGCAAATGCCGTAATGGTGGGCGGCCTGCTGGCGGGTTTGGATGAAAGCCCCGGCGAGCGCGTGCTCTACCAAGGGCGAACGTACAAAGCGTATCGCGGCATGGGATCGCTCGGGGCCATGGTGCATGGCTCGAGCGAACGCTATCGACAAAAACCCGGCACAGAAAACAACAAAGGAAAATTGGTGCCCGAAGGGGTCGAGGGGCGAGTGGCGTACAAAGGCTCGCTCAGCCCGTTCTTGTACCAGCTCGTGGGCGGCCTGCGGGCTGGCATGGGCTACTGCGGCACCAAAACGATCGATGAACTTCGCACGGAAGCACGATTCATCCGAATCACCGCGGCCAGTATGCGGGAGAACCACCCTCATGACATCGCTATCACACAGGAAGCTCCAAACTACACGGCTGAATTCTCCGACGGAGAATGAAGCGGGTCGAGGGTCGATCATCCGCCAAGGGTCGAGGGTCGAGGGTCCAGGGCCCGAAAGCCGCTTGCGGCTTAGCGCCCCAATCCCCTCGTTTTGCAATATGCAATTCTGCCTTAGCTTGCTGTTGGCCGTGGGGCTTTGCACGATTTTGGCGGGCAGCGCGCTGGCCGAGCCGGTGAAGTTGCAATGGGGGAAGGAAACACGGTCGGCCAAGAAACCCGCCACGACGACGACGCTGCGATTCGTGAAGCCCGGGCTGGCAAGCGCCAAGCCCCGAGAACAAGTCATCAAGCAAACGGCTTACGAAAGCGCTACGCCGAAACTTACCAGTGGGCGCGAGACGGTGCAGCCGGGCCAGTTCGTCGAACCTGCCGAGGCACCGCGCAGCATCGTCGTGCAACGGGCCAACCCGTTCGACGGATTCCGAGCGGCCCAACTGCCCGCGCCAGGGAACGTGGCGAATCCCACGAACGAACCACCTTCGCCCGAGACACAACTGTCGCCCGCAGCGCCGGCAGCGCCGGCTGCTGGCAAGCCAGCCCAGGAGGACGACATCTTTGGTGAGTCGTTCAGCCCGACGCCCGCGGCGCCACCGCAACCCCAAGAGCTGCCGATGCCGGAACCTAGCGCCGCGACCCCGCCAGCCGCAACCGCCCCAACAGTAGCTCCACCTGCCGTAGCTGCGCCAGCCGTCACTCCGATTGTGCCCGAGCCTACCGCGGAGCTGGTTGCCGAACCATCGGCGGTTGCAGCACCGGCGTCCGAGCCGCAGCCTTCGACGAGCCCGATGGCCCAGCCATCCGTGGGTTCACCGGTCGATGTGCCGGAGAGTGTCCCCGCTCGCGGTGTGCAATTCGAACCGGTGTTACCGAGCGGCCCCGGCCCCGAGCAATCGCCCAGAACCTCGCTTCCGCCACCCGAGTCTCGTTCGATCGAAGAGGAAGGCGAGAAGGCCAAGGTATCATGCGACGAAAGCTTGCGCAACCTGCGTGAATACACGGTCGATAAGGTGAGCTTGAACATCGTCATCGTCGGTACGGAAGGGCAAGATTACCCGTTCGAATGTTCGATCGACGACGGCTCGATGTACGGCGGCCGCTGCTGGGAGCAGATCACGTACATGTGGAAGGCCTCGGCGCTGTGCCATAAGCCGCTCTACTTTGAGGAGGAGCAGCTCGAACGTTACGGCCACTCGTTCACGCCATGCATACAGCCGTTTGTGTCGGGTGCTCATTTCTTCTGCACGTTGCCGGTGTTGCCGTACTGCATGGGCGTCGAGCCGCCGTGTGAGTGCATCTACGCCCTGGGGCATTATCGCCCGGGCAACTGCGCACCCTACATGATCAACCCCGTGCCGCTGAGCTTGCGTGGGGCGCTGTTCGAAGCCGGTGCTGTTACAGGTACCGCCGCGGCGCTGCCGTAGCCTGCCATCGCCACGATTGGTTTCGTGGTGAAGCTTGGGGAATCACCGAGCCGAAACGACTCGACTTTCTAGGGCGAGCCGAAACGGCTCGGCTATCTGTGCTGGGGGAGCGAGCCGAGACGCGGCCTAACGAATGAGTGAATCTTACCTGCGCGTCTACAAACTGCCGGCAGAAGTTGGGGAGATGGAACTCGCTGGCACTGCCACGGTCGTGATCGACCTGCTACGGGCGACGACGACGATTGCGACGGCGCTCGCATCTGGGGCGCGAGAGGTTGTTCCCTTCCGCGAGATCGACGAAACACTTGCGGCGGCAACACGGCTTGGCCGTTCGAATGTTGTGCTTGGCGGCGAGCGAGGCGGCCGACCGATCGCGGGGTTCGATCTGGGCAATTCACCGGCCGAGTACACCCCCGAGGCAATTGGCGGGCGGCCTGTGTACATCACCACGACGAACGGCACGCGGGCGCTCTACCATGCTCGTCGCGCTCGACGTGTGATCGTCGGCGCGATCGTGAACCTATCGGCCGTGGTGGCGTCTTTACGGGAAGAGCGTTCGATCAACATCTTGTGCGCGGGCACCGACGGGCGCGAAACGCAGGATGACCTTTTGGCGGCGGGGGCGATGGTGCATGGCCTGCGCGAGCAGCCGGGTGGCGGAGAGCACGCACTCAACGGTGAGGCCACGCTTGCCGAGCGCGACTGGTGCGACCTAGTCCACAAAGCCAAGCTCGGTGGCCGCACACTGGCAGACGAGTTGGCCGAGGCACTGCTCGTTACGCCCGGCGGGCGGAATCTTGCCGAGGTGGGGCTGGGCAGCGACCTGCCCCTATGCGCGGCGATCGATCGGCTTGGAATCGCACCGGAACTCGACGTGACGAACTGGCGAATCACGGTGCCGCGGCCAGAATCGCTGTCGCGGTAGACGCTCGACAAGGCTCGGCGGTAAAATGACGCCTTTACGCATTGAGCCTGATTCGGTTTCCTTTCACCACAGAGCTCGTTTCGGAATACTTTCACCACAGAGACATAGAGAACACGGAAAAGACATATCTGTCATTGCACATTTGTCATTTTCTCATTGGGACATTTCTGAAATGACCAATGACAAATGACAATTTCCCATGACTAATTCATTTCCGTCTTCTCCGTCTTCTCTGTGTCTCTGTGGTGAACAATCTCTGTGGTGAACGATCTTCAAGCAAAGCGAGTATTCACGATGGAGATGGATCAATTGGTGGCCCTGTGCCGGCGGCGGGGGTTCTTGTTTCAGTCGAGCGAAATATACGGCGGGCTGAACGGTTTCTGGGATTACGGCCCGCTGGGCGTCGAGTTGAAGCGAAACATCAAAGAGGCCTGGTGGCGCGACATGGTCGCCGGGCACAACGAATTGGTTGCCCCGCCCGGCGCGCCAAGCACCTACGAAATGGTCGGCCTAGATGCCTCGATCATCATGCACCCGCAGGTGTGGAAGTGCTCGGGGCACTACGATTTGTTCCACGATATGATGGTGGATTGCCGCGCTTGCAAAGGGCGCTGGCGGGCCGATCATTTGCGATCGGCCGAATGCCCGCACAAACCCAGCAAACGTCCCGGCGAGTTTGAAAAGTGCAGCCTGACCGATCCACGCGAATTCAACCTGATGTTCAAAACGATCGTCGGGGCAATGGGCGGCGAAGAGGACGCCGCTTTCCTCCGCCCCGAAACGGCCCAGGGCATTTTCGTAAACTTCAAGAACTTGTGCGATAGCACGCGGGTAAAGGTGCCGTTCGGCATTGCGCAGGTGGGCAAGAGCTTTCGCAACGAAATCACGCCGCGCAATTTCACGTTCCGCTCGCGCGAGTTTGAGCAGATGGAGATCGAGTTCTTCTGCCACCCGAGCACCTCGCGCAAGTGGTACGAGTATTGGCGAGATCGGCGGATGGCGTGGTACACGAGCCTCGGGCTGGCCGGCGAACGGCTGCGGCTCCGCGAGCATGATAAGGACGAACTGAGCCACTACTCGGTCGGCACGGCCGATATCGAGTACGCGTTTCCGTTCCTCTCGGAAGGCGAGTACGGCGAACTCGAAGGGATTGCCCACCGTGGCGATTTCGATCTGCGGAGTCACATGGAAGGCAAGCTGGTGAAGAACGCCGAGGGCTGCCTGGAGGTGGAGATGGTGGAAATCGCCGACGGCAAGCGTGTGCCGAAGCACCGTGGCAGCGGGCGCGACCTGACGTATCGCGACGACACGACGAACGAGCGATTCACGCCGCATGTGATCGAGCCTTCGGCCGGCGCCGATCGGGGTACTCTGGCGTTCTTGTGCGAAGCGTACCATGAAGACAAGGCACCCGACGATAAGGGCGAAATGCAAACCCGCACCGTGATGAAGTTTCACCCGCGGATCGCCCCGGTGAAGGCGGCCGTGTTTCCGCTCGTGAAGAAGGACGGCATGCCCGAGGCGGCCAAGGAAATCTACACGGCACTCAAGAAGCGATTCATTGTGTTCTACGACGAGAAGGGGGCGGTAGGGCGTCGGTATCGGCGGCAGGATGAGGCCGGCACGCCGTTCTGCATCACGGTCGATGGCCAAACGCTGCAAGACGGCACCGTCACCGTGCGTGACCGCGATTCGCTCGAACAATGGCGTGTGAAAAGTGCCGACGTGGTCGAGGAAATCGCCAAACGCATCGAGGAGTAACCCCCCTCGCGGCCTCGGCGATTCGATGGGTTCCGAATCGTACCGCGGCAGGCGCTCTCGCCATAAATCGGCCATTTGCACGATTGGGGCCGTGTTCAGGGCTAGCCTTTGTTTCAGAACTCCCCTCCCTTTTAGGGAGAGGTTGGGGGAGGGGCCGCGGATCGCTGGATTCTTGGCCTTGCGCGAATCGCTACCCGAACCAGAACCGGTTTTGAGACAACGCCTAGAATTGCCCGGCACCTTGGGGTTCGAGCGGGGTTTCACCTATTAGGAGCTACCGCCTCCGTGAGCCTTGCTCCAGAAGCATCGCCGCAGTGCCGCGCAGCGCTGGGTTTGCTGGCGACGGCTGGCAAGGTAAGCTCCAAGGGAGGCACGGGCAGCTTTCTTTGCGAGCCGTAACGCGAATACGAACTACGAAAGGGTGAAACGATGCGAGTTGTTAAGCAGGGTTGGAAGGTACTGGGTTTCCTGGCGTTGGTTGCCGTGATGGTGCAGGTTTCGCTCGCACAACCGCCAGAAGGCCGCGGCGGTCGCGGTGGGAGAGGACCTGGCGGCGGCCGGGGACCTGGCGGCGGAATGGGTGGCCCGCCTTCGCTTACACGGCTGCTCGGTTTGAAGGAGGTCCAAACGGCTCTCAAGCTTACCGAGGATCAGATCAAACAAGTTCAGGACATCAATGCCAAGATGCGAGAAGAATTCCGAAAGGCCATGGAGGATGGCGCGGCACGTGAAAAAACGCAGCAGCTCATGGCAGAATCTTCCGCGAAAATCAGCGCCGTGCTCGATGAAGGCCAACAGAAACGCTTGCTCGGCATTTTCGTGCAGGTGAACGGCCCAGGTGCGATCATGACGCCCGAGGTGCAAAAGGCACTCAACATTACCGACGAACAAAAAGAGAAGCTGCAAGAAGCCATGCGGAAGAACCAGGAGGCCATGCGAGGGCTAGTCCAAGGTGCCCGCGATCAAGAAGGTGGCCGAGAAGCCATGCGGGAGAAGATGGAGAAGCATCGCGAGGAATCGCACAAGAACCTGATGGCCGTCCTTACGAGCGAGCAGCAAGCCCAGCTGGAATCGCTGAAGGGCGAGAAGATCGAGCTGGACCTTTCGCAACTGCGTGGACCCGGTGGCCAGGGTGGCGGCCGGTTCGGCGATCGCCCCCGCCGTGGTCGCGAAGGACGGAATCCCGAAAACTGATTCTTCACGCCGTAGCGCGGCAAAGCCCGCGAGTTGGGTCTTAACGAAATGATCGTTGCCCAGGCGGCCGATACTTGTGTGTCGGCCGCCTGATTGTTGCGCTTTCCACATCGGTGATTCGGTCGATAGAATGGAATGCACGAAAGGTCAGCGATTTCATCTCCGAGCATTCCATGTGGCTGCGTACCCTGCAACTGAGCATCAAGAGTTTGTGGATGCACCCGTTGCGCTCGTCGCTGACGGTGCTGGGGATTTTCATCGGTGTTTCGAGCGTAATTTGGCTGCTCGCGCTGGGTGAAGGGATTAGCCGAGCAGCGCAAGAGCAAATCGCCAGCCTGGGCGCGCTCAACATCATCGTGCGGACGGTAAAACCTTCTGGTGACGAGGCGCAGGACGCGGGCTACGGGCTTACCCGAAGCGATTACGTTCGCTTGGTAGCCACGGTGCCGACGATCTCCAAAGCGATTCCGATGCGGATCATTCCCTCGGTGGAGTTCAACAATCGGCGTCGGCGGTTGGAAGGTCGACTGGTCGGCACGACGCCCGATTATGCCGAGGTCACCCGGCTGCGAATTGACCGCGGTCGATTCCTTTCCGATGCCGATGTTGCCAGCGAGCGGAATTACTGTGTATTGGCGGCGGAGGTGGCCGAGCAGCTCTTCCCGGTAGGCGAGGCCGTCGGTGGCGAAGTACTCATCAACAACGATTTCTATGAAGTGGTTGGTGTCATGCAGCCACGAAACGCATCGGCAGGCATCGGCGGCTCGCTGGCGGCCGAAAGCTTTACAAGCGACATCTACGTGCCGATCACCACGTTGTGGCGGCGTGAGGGAGACATGATTGTTTCGATCAAACCGGGCCAGTTTCAACGCGATATTAATCAAGTGACGCAAGTCACGCTGCAGGTGAATGACCGCGATCTTGTGCTGCCCACCGCCGATCTCGTGCGCAGCACAATCCTCTACAAGCATGAGGAGGTTTCCGACTTTACGGTCGTCGTTCCGATGGAGCTGTTGGAGCAAGCCCGCACGACGCAACTGATGTTTATCGTGTTCCTGGGGTTGATCGCGGCGATTTCGCTCGTCGTGGGCGGCATCGGCATCATGAACATCATGTTGGCCACGGTAGTCGAACGCACCCGCGAGGTAGGCATTCGCCGCGCGCTGGGTGCCAAGAAGCGCGATATCACCCGCCAATTTCTGGGAGAGAGCGTGGTCCTTTCGGTCCTGGGCGGCCTTCTCGGCATCTTGGGCGGTGTATTCTGCCAGCCTCTTACGATCCTTGCCCGAACGGCTCTCTTCCACTGGTTTCCGCAGCAAATGGCCAACGTGCCGAAGCTGATTCAAACCATGCAGCCGCATCTAATCCCGTGGTCGATCCCGCTGGCGTTTGCGATTTCGGTCTTCGTCGGAGTCCTTTTCGGCGTTTACCCAGCGGCCCGCGCCGCCAGCCTCGACCCGATCGAAGCGCTGCGGCACGAGTGAATGCCCCCAGCGGAATGTTCTCGCCGCCTTGTGTAACTTTGACTTGGTCATTCCTTGGATCATCGCACCGATGAGAATTCGTGAGAGCGGGATGCCCGCTGAAGATTACTGGGAATCGCTGTTCGATGTCGGGTTGATACTCGGCCGGCTTGGGATCGGGCGGTTCGAGGACGTGGCCGAGTTGGGGTGTGGTTACGGCACGTTTTCGCTGCCGGTGGCCCAAGCCATCGGCGGCACGCTTTATACGTTTGATATCGACCCGGCTATGCTCGCGCGTACGCGGCAACGGACGGCGGGGCTGCGCGTGGTGTGTGACGAACGCGACGTTGTTCAGCGCGGTTTCGGTGTGCAGGTGGATGCCGTGCTCTTATTCAACATTTTGCACTGCGAAGAACCGGTGCGATTGCTCGAACATGCGACAGCGGCCCTGCGCGATGGCGGGCAGGTGTTCGTCATCCACTGGCGGCATGGCGACACGCCCCGGGGGCCAAGCCTCGATATCCGCCCAAGGCCCGAGCAAATCATCGGCTGGGCCGCTGTCGCCGGGCTGCAACCAACCTGCGAAATCATCGATCTCCCACCCTGGCATTACGGCCTGCGGCTAGGCAAGTGCGAACCCACGGTTACGGCGACTGTCTCATCGCCGACCAAAGGACTACACTAAAGGCATGGATGTGCCACATTCCGAAACGCTGCAAGCACTTGCCACCACACTCGATTTCGACCGGCGACGACGGTGCGGCTTCCCCGAGGTCATTTATGGCCCCGGCAAAACGGTCGAGCAACTTCGCGCAATCGTCGGCAAACTGCTTGATCACGGCGAGCCTGTGTTGGCTACGCGAATGGATGCGGCGCAGGCGGCGGGGTTGCTCGAAACGTTTCCAACGGGTGTGCATAACTCCGTGGCACGCACGTTTCGCGTGAGGAGCAAGGAGCGAGGAGTGAGGAGCGAGGAGCGAGGGGAAGAACCCTCCCTCGCCACGGCGAGTTCCGAGCAACCTGGCCCCTCCCTAAAAGGGAGGGGAAGTGTGGCGATTATTACCGCGGGGACGGGTGACTTGCCGGTGGCCGAGGAGGCACGCGAAACGCTCGATTGGATGGGCGTGGAAACGCGGATGATTCACGACGTGGGCGTGGCCGGACCGCATCGGTTGCCCGAGCGGCTCGATGAATTTCGCCATGCCGATGCGATCGTGGTCGTGGCCGGCATGGAAGGCGCGCTGCCGAGCGTCGTGGGCGGTTACGTCGCCTGCCCAGTTATCGCCGTGCCGACGAGCGTCGGCTACGGAGCGAACTTCGGCGGACTCTCGGCGCTGCTTTCCATGCTCAACAGTTGTGCAAATAATGTGGCGGTCGTGAATATCGACGCCGGGTTCAAGGCCGGGTTCATGGCGGGGTTGATTGCCTCCGGCAAAGGGTAAGGAGTACATGTCCTACGTCCGGCGATGCCATCTTTACCGGCGGTAACATCGCCGCAAAATACCGGCGATGGTATCGCCGCTCCTGCATATGTCAACACTCCACAATCACTCACACGAACCGTTGCCCGTACTGCCGCCGCGCCCGCCGGAGAGCCATAAGGGCGATTTCGGTCGTGCGCTGCTCGTCGGCGGTTCACGCGGCATGAGCGGGGCGATTGCGATGGCGGGTTTGGCCGCCCTGCGCAGCGGCGCGGGGCTGGTAACGCTCGCCGTGCCAAGCTCGATTCAACACGTCGTCGCCAGCTTCAGCCCTTGCTACATGACGCACGGATTCGCCGAGCTTGCCGCTGATGAAAACGTCGAGCACGTTTCAGCCCTGGTTGCCGAATTGCAGGATGCCGCGGACAACGCAACGGCCATGGCATTGGGCCCGGGGTTGGGGCGCGGCCCGGCGGTCGGCAAGTTCGCTTGTCAAATCTATCAACAGATCGATCGGCCGATGGTGGTCGATGCCGACGCGCTATTTGCCCTGGCATCCAATGCAGGCGAATTGTCGAGCACCGCACTCCCGCGAATCCTTACGCCACACCCGGGCGAGTTCAAACTGTTGGCGGAAGCCTTTTTGGGGAAGCGGCCAACCTCGCTCGAATCGCAAATCGAACGCGTGTCGGCCGCGGCCCAACTGGCCCAACAGCTTCACTCGGGCAACGGCGTCGTTGTGCTGAAGGGTCACGAAACGGTCGTCACCGACGGGCAGCGGTTCAGCATCAACCTCACCGGTAACCCCGGCTTGGCGACGGGCGGAACGGGCGACGTGTTGACGGGCATCATCACGGCCCTGCTGTGCCAAGGGCTCAAACCGTTCGACGCCGCCCGGCTTGGCTCGCACATTCACGGCACGGCGGGCGACCTGGCGGCAGAGACCCTCGGCCAAGTGCCCCTGATCGCCACCGACCTGATCGACTATCTACCAGCAGCCTTCCAAGAACTTCGCCCCCGGGCGACCGAGGTTGATTAAGGCATTCACCACGGAGCTACAATACGTGGTACGGACTTTAGTCCGTACCGACCACGGACTGAAGTCCGTGCCACGTTATGCACGCCATGCGAATTATTCGTCAACTCGATGCCATGCCGGCCGCCGCGCGCAACGGGGCGGTGGCGATTGGCAATTTCGATGGTGTCCACCGCGGCCATGCGGCGATTGTTGAACGGTTGTTGACGCGAGCCAAGGCCGTAAGTGGCCCGGCGGTCGTTTTTACGTTCGACCCGCATCCGGTGCGGCTGCTCCGCCCGGCGCAGTGCCCGCCGCCGCTCACGTGGACCGAACGCAAGGCCGAGTTGCTCGCCGCGTTGGGGGTCGATTGGGTCGTCGCGTACCCGACCGA
>JADZFK010000157.1 GCA_020849945.1 Pirellulales bacterium
AAATTCCCCGCAACGCGGGAATTCTCCACAAAACACCTCCGTGAAAGAAGAAAAGAGCATACTCCGTTCTCCTCCTTACGCCTAAACTCCCACCACGGTTCGATTTAAGAAAACTGATCGGCCCTGCGCAAAACACCTATTTTCTTGACCCGCCGCTCTTTCTCTGCCTAGCATGAAAGGTAGGCACTCATCTGGTCGAAGAACAGGAGAAAGAGCTGTGACAGCCCGTTTCAACCAAGGTTTGATCGTCGTGGCAGGTTTGGCGGGCCTTGTGGCGGGGCTTGGGGGCGTGGTTCTCGGACAACCGCCGGGTGGCCCGCCACCGAGCGGGCCTGGGCCTGGCATGGGAACTCCGCCCGTTTACCAACGACATGCCTTCGAATGGAGCAGCCACCACCGCGACCGCAATTACGACCGGCATCCTCGTCACCACGACCAGCATTGGGTCGCGCCGCAGACCTCGGCCGGATGGTTTCAGCGCCCTTATCCCTATCATTTAGATTACTACAAGATGCGCTACGGCGGCAGTTATGCCCCGTACTTCGGCAACCTGTATGGAACGCCCCAGGTCGTTACCGCGCCGCCGTATGGCTACGGTCCTTGGGCCTTCGATGGCGGGTACCCCGCCTATGGCAACTACCCACCCTATGGCACCTACCCGCAGCCGATTCCTCCTGTCGCTCCAAACGCACCCAACGCACCCAACGCACCGTACGAACCAAGCGCACCAGCCGCCCCTTGGCCATCCTACTACGGATACCCCTACGGTTATCCCATGACCGACCCCGCGGCCACGCCACTTCCCCCACCAGAAAAAAACACCACACCCAAGACCGAATCCTCCACCTCTAGCAATCCATCGCCAACGACTTCAGAAGCGTCCGAGACCACCGCCAACGGCACCCCGCCGACGCCGCCCCAGCCGAAACCATGAAACACCATCCTGTTCCGCTTCAGGCAAACCAGTCACATCAGGCATATCAGGCACTCCAGGCCTAATTCAAGGATCGACGCGACACCACTACCCACGTAAGGAAGCGTACCATGCCGCTCTATTTCAATCGCATCTTCTCGGCGACACTCTTCCTGTCGGCTCTTGTCGTGCTCGCTGTCGATCGAACACATGCCGCCGATCGCCTCGCGCCGATCGTCGCGCCCCAACAATCGCCAATAGCGGCACCGCAGCCGCCCGAGGCCATGCCCGCTCCGCAAAATGTTCAATCCGTCGCGCGTTCGGGCGGTCTGGTCCAACATTCGTTCGATTACCATCGCGGCATGGCGGCCCCAACCGTTTCACGCGAGCCAAGCCTCCGGCAGACCGGCGCGCAGAGCGGATGGTATCACTACGGCTTCCCCATCCCAAGCTACCGATGGGGCTACTTCGGCGCCGAACGCCACTATCCCCGCGTCATCTGGCACACCACCTGGTACGGCGACTGTACCCGCACCGCCTACTGGTAGGCACCCAACCCGTGATACGCACTACGGAGGGACAAAAAATTAACCACGCAGCACGGAGAAAGCAGAAAAAGCAGATTTGTCATTGCGAATTGGCCATTTGAAATTGGTCATTTCGGAAATGGCTGATGACTGATGACTGATGACTGATGACTAATCTGCAATGACCAATCTCCCCTCTCCGTGTCTCGGTGTCTCCGCGGTCAATTCCTACAATGCATTCAGCACGGACTGAAGTCCGTGCCACGATACGCCCGCGGCCTCGGCCTGCGTTATCGCTGCAACCCAATGTTGAAGCTGAACACCTGGGTTTCGTCGGTATCGCTCTTGACCACCGGGAAGGCGAAGTCGAGTGCGATCGGCGCGGGGCCCATCGCCGGCACCGTGATCCGCAGCCCAAAGCCCGGCGCTACCCGCATGTGCCGAATCTCGATCTTCTCTTCCACCGTGCCGAAATCGACGAAGGCCACGCCGTGGATCATGTCATCGGCACTGATCGGGAACAAATACTCCAGCGTATTGAGCCACTCGAACTCACCGCCGACTTGAATGTGTTCGGGCAAACGCACGGGCGATGCGCCGCGAAACTCGAAGCCCCGCATGGTCGAGAAGCCGCCCGCAAAAAAATTGTCGTAGATCGGTGTGTTACTGCCCGTGAAGCCCAGCCGCGTCGAGGCGGTCACCACGTGTCGGCCCGAGTGGTCCGCTCGCTCGCTGATCAACAGGTATTGCCGCGCGTCGAGCACGGCTCGGGGGTAGCTGAACGAGCCAATAACCTGTTCGAGTTCCAACTGCAGGAAGTGGCCCTCGGTGGCCAGGAACGCGCTATCGCGCGTATCGTTCGCAAGCGTCCACTTGAATCCGTGGAGTGCATTGTTGCCCCGCACTTCTTCCAGTTCCGGGATATTGGTTCCCGGCGCGCCAATGTTACTGATCTCAATGTCCTCGCCCCGATACGAAAGTGCCGTCGAAAGGTCGTTCTCCACCCATTGGTAGCCGAGCGATACGCGCCCGCCAAGCCGCTGCTCGTCCCAGTCGCGGAACCGGCGATCGAAAAACGAACCGCTCAGCCCAAGGCTTACCGGTGTATTCAGCAAGTACGGTTCCGTGAAGCTTACCAAGTAACGTTGCACCTCGGTGCCGGGCGCCGCCTCGATCCGGAACCTCTGCCCGCCACCTCGCCATGCCCGGCCACTCACGACTTCCTCCCAAGTGGTCGGGTATCGCCTCCAATCAAAATTCTGTTCATCGAGCAAGATTTGCCCCACGAGCCCCGCGTCCGAGTTCACGGCCACGCCCAGCATTAGTCGCCCTGTTTGGCCTTCGCTCACGACCACGTCCATATCGACGGCCGGGTCGGTCAGCATCGGCGTAAACGGGTCTTGCGGTGTGCTCGGCAACGGCTGCGGATTCGTAGGCAACGGCGGAATCGGTGTGATGTTCGGGGCCGGCGACATGATGACGCCAGCAGGCGGCCCATAAACGGCCGGCGGACCAAACACGGGCGCCGGTCCCGCTGCTACCGGTTGACTCACTGCGGCCGGTGCCGGCGGCGGACCAAATGTCGGGCTTACGGCCCCTGGCACGACCGCCGTTCCGCTTGGCCCAGGTGGAAGCTGGGGCTCGGTGATCGACGCCTGCCGCACCGGGTAACGGCTTGTCCCTGCCGGGACCGCATCGGGCCCTGTCGCCCCGATCGCCTGCCCGCCGTAACCGGCCGCGTTGTAGTTCGTCGTCGCACCGTTCGCGCTCGCCGCCGATTGGCCGTACACGCCGCCTTGGTATGGCTCGGTTACCGGCTGATACGGGCTTTGCGTCCGCACCACCAAACGCCCATAAGCACTCTGCCCCGTGGCGGCTTCCTCATACGGCGGTCGATGCACTTCATGCACCTGCGGCCCGCCGCTGGGTCGATAAACACTCGGTGCCTCGCCGCCAGCCGGACTTGCCGTGCCTTGCACTGCGGGCGAACCTGTGGGCGCGGGCGGAATGGCGTACACACTTGGCGAAGCCGCCGGAGCCGCAACCGCCGCTTGCGCCATCGGCGCTTCCGCCGCGTCGGCTTCCACATAGTAATGCACATCTAGCGTATCGTCACCCGGCACGAAATCGGCCGGCACCGGAACCTTGTATGTCGTGGCCGGCACTCGGGGTCTGCCCCCCTCCCCCGCCACAACTTGCATCGGCATGGTGGTAGGCGGCGCAATCAGCGGCGGGCCTTCCGCGAGCTTCACCACTTCCGGAAGCCCCGGCGCTTCCACGAGCGGAAAACCGTGGGAGCTGGCCGACCCCGTCACGCTACCATCCGGGCTTTGACCCCGGAAACCATTCCGGCCGTTCCGCCCCGCCATCTCCGCATCGTTGACCTCGGGGATTTGGTACGTGATCTTTGGCGAGACGCCACGCACCGGGTCGTTCATAAACAAACCGCTCGCCTGAATCCGCCTTTCGCTCGCCCGCAACTCGCGGATATCGGCAATCTGCCCAGGCTTGAACGAAAGCCGATTCAGCACCGTTTGCGTCTTCGTGTGCGAGTTCTCGCCGTTGATGTGAACGTAGATATTCCCCACACGCCAACGCTTCCCCTCGTCGATGTGATACATCAGCTTCAGCTTGCCGTGTTCTTCCAGGAAAATCGGTTCGGCTCGCACATCGGCAAATATGAAACCCTGGCTGCCGTACAGCTCCTTGAGCCACGCCACGTCGGCATTCATCCGGTCCTGCTCGAACGGCATCGGCCCCGCCCCGAGCGGCTTGAAGTAGTGATATACCTTCTGCACCGCCGTCCGGCTCGTCGGGTCCGGCTTCAACTCCACCCCTTTCGTTAGCGACTCGCTCGAAAACAGCCGGTTGCCAATGAACGCCACCGTTTCCACCTGGTAACGCGTTCCCTCGTGGATCACGAAACGCAGCGTCAGCCACTTGTTCTTCTCGTCGAACACCAGTTGCCGACCCACCGTGGCTTCAAAAAATCCATACGAGCGGTAGAACGCAATGAGTTTCTTCACGTCCGAGTCGATCTGCTCGCGGTCCACGTAACCTTTGAAGAGCATCATCAGCGGCGGCTTCGAATCAATCTTCGTTCGCAACCGTCGCTCGCTCAAAAACTCGTTCCCCACGAACTCCACTTCCCAGATCTTCTGCGAAATGCCTTCGTTGATGACAAACACAATCCCCTGATCCGTCGGCTTATCCCCCTCCATCACACTCACTTGGGCGTGGTTGTAGCCGTTGCGATGGTAGTACTCCAGTATCCGCCGCTTTGCCTCTTGCACGGCATACGGGTCCACCGGCCCCCCTTCCTTCAGCCCCGTCTCCTTCGCCAACTTTTTCGTCCGCACTTCGTAGTTGCCAAGGTACTCTACGTAACGCACGATCGGCCGCTCGCTCACCTTGAAAATCACGACTCGACCAACCCCCGCCACCTGCTCATACGTGGGTTGAACGTCCACAAACCAACCACGCGACGCCAGCTTCCGAACGTCCTTCTGCACCAACGCCGGATCGAACGGCCGTCCCACACGCGTTTGCAGTTGATTCAATATCTGCGTCGTCGGGATCGTCTTGTTCCCTTCGATCCGTATCTCGGCCACCGGTTCGTCGGTTGCTGAAAGCGATGGCCCCGAAAGCTCACGCTCTTCCTTTTTCTTGCCGAACAACGAGCCCGAAGTGGCCGGAAAATTACCCATCCCGCCCGGCTGCGCGGCCGCGCGCGGCATCCCATCGCTCAAGGCGATCACGATCGCAACCGTCAACAGCGGAAGAATCCGTGACAGGGCTCGCTGACTCAATTTGCGGGTTCCACGTTCGAGAGAAGGGCGGCAGGATGAAGGACGGCTCGGGGCGGCAAGTGGCTTCGCCTGTCGCCAAGGCGACGGTTCGACAAGGTCTCACGCGACGCGGCAGCCCCTTCTGCGGGGGCCACCACCGCGCGAATTGCGGCGTAGAATTAGCCGATATCGCCGACCACCACAAGACTGAGATTTCCACCCCCCGGCCTTCGCATTTTCTCCCCGCCACCCTTGCCAGCATCCGCCCCTTCCGCCACGATGGCACCACGCCCCACAAATACCGCAAGGCTCCCCGTTTAGCCGCAACGCGAAAGCGGAGTGCTCACACGTTTTTTGTTCCAGATCGAAATGGGCTGCCGCCCTCCGCGCCCTCCGCGCCTTCCGCGGCAAGAATCCCGGCCCGACAACCTTACCTTTCCCCCATGTCCGAACGCTTTCGCTTTCTGTACCGCGCTCTCCGTTATCGCCTGAGGATCGATCCAGGCGAATTGCGGTTCGTTAGCCAGTGCTTGCAGCCCGGGCAGGTAGCCGTCGATATCGGTTGCCACAAAGGCGCTTACACGTACTGGATGCGCCGACGGGTCGGCCCCAGCGGCATCGTCTACGCCTTCGAACCCCACCCCTGCCAAATCGCCTATCTTCGCGCCGCCTTTTCCGCCATGCATTACGACAATGTGGAACTCGTGCCCATGGCACTCTCCGACCGCTGCGGCTCCTTCTCCCTGCACGTCCCGCCCGGCCGCGGAAGATCCCAAGAAGCCACCCTCGAAGAACGGACAACCGACGACCGAGGTCCGGGAGATGAAAACAATCCGCCCCTCGCCCCTCGCCCCTCGCCCCTCCCCGTCGAAGTCACCACGCTCGATGAGTTCTTCACTGGTCGCGATCGCGGGCCGGACTTCCTTAAGATCGATGTCGAAGGACACGAACTGGCCGTCTTCCGCGGCGCTCTAAGAACCCTTCGCGCCTATCGACCCACGATCTTGGTCGAATGCGAAACGCGACACCGCGCCGATCGAAACACGCAACCCGTTTTCGATCTGCTCGCTTCGCTCGATTACTCGGGAAGCTTCTTCCAGGGCCGTTCGCGCCGCCCTCTCGCCGAGTTCGATCCCGCTCTTCACCAACGGCTCGACCCCGCGAAACCCGATAAGCTCTCCGAGGGTTACGTCAACAACTTCGCGTTCGTGCCCGCTTGACCTTTCCCGGGAGTGGCTCCTCATCGTGCGCGCGGCCATTCTGATCTTGCGATTCACAGTTCTGGCACAAGGGAACGCAATCCTTGGCCGAACGCAGCAGGTGTTCCATCGTTACCCGGCTTAGCGACTTCTCGATCGTTGCGTACACCTGATCCAGCTCGCGGTGGAGCGGGCATAACTTGTCGTGGGTCGTCAGCCCCAGCGGGCAGTGGGGAATCCGCTCGATCGGCGCGACCGCGTTTACCACGTCCAGAATCGTGATCTCCCGAGGATGCCGCGCAAGCCCATAGCCGCCGCCGGGGCCTGGGTGCGATTGCACCAATCCCGCTCGCACCAGGTTCTGCAACACCCGATGCAAATACCGCCGCGGCACCCGCGTCGCTGACGCCAACCGATCCGCCGACGCCCTCCCCCCCGGCTCCTGCGCCAACCACACCGTGGCCCGCAACGCATAGTCCGCTGTCTTTGGTAACATCGCACACTTCCTCGCCGGCCACGTTCCCCCCCCAGCCTGGCCGCAGGGCCTTCCTTCACAATTCTACATGCCCGTATGTAGATTTCAAGCCGACCGTTACCTTTCGGCCCCTTCGATTATCCCCAAACCCAACCACCCCGCCCCCGCACCAACCCACATCCGGCGAGCCCCCGTCCGGCGAGGTCGCTTCAGCGACCGGCGAGTGGCCAAAAATAAAACTTGAACTTTTGTCCACCACTTGCTACACTAACCCTCGCACGATCGACGGCGTGGGTCGCCGACGCGTGTGGAGAGTCGCCCGAAGCCGATGGGCCCTGTTTGAACTGCAGCCCCGAATACGGTAGCCGCAGTGCAACGCCAACTCGAGGTCGGCAACGGACCAAACGCGAACTCCCTACACGCCCGCTTCCTTGCGTACCGCCCGCCGATCGCAGGACCGGAGCTCCGATGCAAATCGGAGG
>JADZFK010000158.1 GCA_020849945.1 Pirellulales bacterium
AGTGAAACTGGTTACCAGAAAATCCTACGGCTTCCGCACCGCCCACGTGGCGAAACTCGCCCTATTTCACAACCTCGGTCGTCTCCCCGAGCCGGAATTCACCCACAGATTCTGCTGAGGAGGCCTTATTATTGATCCTTGGTTCCTCAAAGAGGCTGCGATACCAACTTGGCGAGGGAACCGCCCGGCAGCCATTCAAAGTCGACGAAGCGATGTTCCTTTGGTTCATTGTGTTTGTTATGGGCCGTATTGGTCATTTCGGTAACCAGAATATCCATGGCCACACATCCTATGTCGCACCATGCATGCTTGAGTTGTGCCACCGGAGGATTCAGATACTGAGAATAAGTGGCGGCGTCATCGAACGAAACAATGCTCACGCGATGCGGTATCGAGATATCGAGTTTGTGTAGAGCACGATAAATGATAGGGGCAAGGTCGCCCGAACCGTCAAAAATTGCTGTGGGGGGAGAAGGAAGTTCCATCAATCGGCATACCGCGTCCTCTGCATATTCCAGTCGATTTTGCAGCCACTCTGCCAAACCTTCACCTCCAAGATCGACAATCAGTGAGCGATCGAAGATAACTTTCTCATCGAGCAAAGCATCGCGGAAGCCCATGAGCCTCTGTTCAACCGTGTAGATGTTCAGGGGTCCAAGGAATGCGATTCTCTGATGCCCAAGCTTAGCTAGCTGTTGCCCAACGAAAAACCCACCGTCGTAATTACGGATTTCGACAGTAGGCACTTCCAAATCGCGGAGCCGTTGATCGACGAGCACGAACGGGTAGGCTCGCGATTTGAGTTCGAAGAGCACTTCACTGAATTGGCGGTGATGCAGCGATGCGATGATCGCGCCATCGGTCGAGCCATTTGGCAATTGGCGGATGAATTCCATATCCCAGTCCATCTCGCCATGAGCATCGTAGACTTGCACTTGTACGCCACGGCCGACACCGGCTTGTTTTGCGCCCCGAGCGATGAGTCCCATGTACGACCATGTAAGATCGGGAAGTACAAGCTGTACCGTCCGCGTCGAGGTATGAGAGGCACGCACGTAAAGCCCCTTTCCGGGCCGACGTTCGAGAAGCCCCTCGTTGACCAGCAACTCGATGCCACGTCGGACGGTATTGCGTGAAAGATGCCATTTCTGCGCGAACTCAAATTCGGTGCCCACCATGGCACCTGGCCGCAGGCGGCCATGCAAGATTGCTTCGCGTATATCTTTAATCTGTTCCGCACACTTCATTGTGTCGTTTCCATCTTTCGCGCGAGATCACATGGTGCTCAGATACTGCCATTTCTTAGCCCGGTGCTGGCAGCCCGATGGTTTATTCATCAAGCTGCCAGCTGATTCTAACAAAAATCGAAGGACGATTCCACATAGACTTTCTCCAACAAGTCTCCACGGCTTCTACAAGATCAAGTCGTGTGGCCCCTTCGATAATTGCGATGCAAATGAAACGTGGCAAGAAACGCAGTCAGCAGGCTTAGCAAGCCATTCGGTTCTGGAACCGCACCGCTGGCCAATTCGTTTCCCCCAGAGAGCGCCCCGAAACCGCTTCCGGAAGAGTTGCCGAAGTGTGATCGCCACAAGTCGTAATGGGCACTTCCGATGACGCCGCCGATGCCGTTGTCGTTGGGCAAAACGTTTGAAGTGCCTTCGTTTTTGCGCCAGACGACGTAGTCGGCCGAGTCGACGACAGAATCGTTATTGTAATCCCCTGGAAGTCCCGCGGAGGGAACGAACTTTAGAACGATGTCGCCCGATGAAACGCTAGTCGAAAAGCTACCGCCCGGGAAGACACCGTTCGCCACACTAAGGAAATTCGAGTCGCCTGTGTTCGAGGCGGCATCCAAGACGGTCCAGCTATGGCCAGCATCCCAAAACGCGTTGGATCCGCTCGGTCCATCGACACCGAGGAGACTGAAGTCGAGCGACAACACGGCTCCGCCCACCGCGGCATTACCATTGACGACAAGCCGGTCGAAATCCACGCCGGGGTTGCTGGTGGAAAGCGCGGCAAGATTCCAGGCGACGGTCCCATTCGTCGTCATATCGAGATCGTGGTCGAGGGTGAGCTGACCGGCACCCGCAGTGACGACGATGGCGTCGGAGGCATCCAGGCCGCCCGTGCCACCGGGGCTAATGATGGATGTTGCATCGCTCGCCGAGACATTGCCCTTGACGAGTCCACTTCCACTGAGTGAGTTACTGGCACCAAGCGTCAACCCACCTGACTCAGACAGATCGAGAGTTGCCCCGCTGGCAACATGAATCGCGGGCCCTGCCGTACTCAGCACAGCTCCGGACCCAACGACAATTGTACCGCCCTCGATGAGAGTACCTCCTTCCCAAGCGTTGGCGGTACCATAAAGCGTTAGTGTACCTGCACCTTGCTTTCGAAGAGCGGTCGCGGTTTCGGCGAACAAATCCGCAAGGAGATTGCCGGAATAATCGATGTTTCCCGCGCCACGTAACGTCCACACGCTGTTCGAGTTGATTGAATCCCCTTCCTTGCCAGGATCGCCGCATTGCATGTCGTTTATTAGGGAGAGCGTACCGGCATCCGACCGAAAGTTCCAATGCCCGGCACCACCTAGGGTGAGGGCCCCAGGCGAAAGTGTGTTCGAGTCGCTCACATTGACGACGTGATCGAAGTCGGCAACATCGCCTTGCCGCCCGTCGATCCGTAAACGTTCGGCAAGAGTAATGTTGTTGTACAGTTCGAGCCGGCCAAAACCATGATCGAAGCCGTTCACATCCACCTGGGCGTCGGGGTTTGCAAGCCCGATATTGGCAAAGGTACCGTGGATGTAAGTGTAGTTCGAATTGCCGGTTGAGCGGCCCAGGGCATCGCTATTTCCAACACGTACCGCGCCCGACCAAATGACCATCTGTCCCGTGAAGTTGGTGCTGCTGGAACTGCCGGTGCCGCTCGCGACGTTCAAGTGCAGCGTGCCTGTTGAATCGGTCGGAAGGGTGCTCGGGCCATTAGCACCGTATACGTTTCTAGCTCCACTTCCGTTTTGCTGATTATTCATAACGACGTCGTGGGTAAGTTCAAAACGCACTCGCACGTTCGCGTAGACGCCGCTACCTGATGCACCCGGGTGGAATTCAAAGCCGGCACTTGGTGTACGCACCCGGACGCCCGCCAAATTGAATGCCGCGCCGATGGATTGGGGCGTCGAGCTATTATTGACGAGCAACATATTCGGGCCACCGTAGAACGCGAAATCTTGCCCAACATCGATCGCGTTTTCATTGAACGTGTAGGCCGGCGCTCCCGCATCGAAGATGATTTGATCGATATAAAGTTGAACAGAGTGGTCGACCACCGTGAACGATGCGGGGCCAAAATGTAATTCATCGGTGGCGGGGTTCGCGGCAATCGAGGGCGCAACATCGGTACTCCAATTGGACGCTTCCTGGATGTCGGTTGAACTGCCGTCGCCGCCATCCCAGTAGAAAACCTGCGCCTGGGCGATGCCGGTCGCGACGATTGACGTCAGAACAACGATCGCAGTTCGTAATGCGAAGAATCGACACGCAATCATGGAATAACTCCTCACGGGATTAGGAAACACTCGATTGAACATGAACTTGGATTGCCACACGTGTTTGCCCCATTACGGCCACGCCATCGCGGCTACTCGGAGGTTAATTCGAAGCGAGGCTCATTGATGTCCGACTTCACCTCCAACTCCAACTTGCTGTGTGTGTTGTATTTGTCTGGCACGAGCTTGATGAGCTTGAAAGATTCTCGTTCCGCAAACTTGTCCACCTTCTTCGAAAGATCGGGGTTCTCGCCATGGGGGCCACGCATGATGTTCGACTCGATTTGAACTCGATACTTCGATAGGGCTGCATCAGTTTCAAACTTGCCGTTTTCGATCCGAGCGCCTGCAGTGGGTACGCTGCCATCGAGCGAGGTGAACTGAATCGCGCCTTCCTCCAACGGAGTACCATTCAAAGTCACGGTGCCACGGATCATACCGGTCGACGCGGCGGGTGAGCAGCCGAGTGCGGCCACTAGCACGAAGAAGGCGCAGCCAATCGCGATGTGTGACCGAGGATTACGATTCATCACAGGTGCTCTCCGAAAGTCAATGCGAGCCATTCGTTACAGGTTGCTTCGGTCTCGCATTCCGAGTGGTGCGCTCTTTCAGGCTTCTACAAGTCGCTTGCCGAAATCGTTTCATTACCGTTGATCGTGCTATGCGCCTTCCAAATATTGCTGGCAATGAAGTTTGATACGAACGTAGCGGAACCATCGGCAAACCCGACGTTGACGCCGCCAGTGTGCCGCGATGTTGCCTTGGCATGGAGTGCGCGACCGCCTTTGAACCCGGGGCCAGCTTGTACGCACGGGAAATCTGGAAGAACCTGCTCGCAGTAATTGCTCCACTGTTTGTCTGGAGCACTTGAATTTGGCGTGTTGATGGTGGAGAAGATCGAATCACCGTGGTCGCTCAAGATATCGCCGCGGCCGTCGATCGATGCGTCGTAAGGATGCACGATCAATTCCGAAATCATCATGGTGTGAGACGTGCCATCGATGAAATCTTTCGCTTTCGCAAACCTGGGCTTGTTCAGGCTGTAGTAATCCTCAAACCCAAACGGACCTTTCACATTCGGAGAAAGCGGGGCCGTGAACTGTTTGGGATCAATGGCCGGCTCGGCTTCATAGGGGCCCCAGCAAATGACGTAATTACTGCGTATCCGATGGTAGTCGTAGTCGTACCAGGCACGACCGCGATCCGACGGGCAATCGTAGAGGGAAAACCATTGGGCTGCCGGTGCCTTGCCCGCTAAAGCATTACCCACTGGATATGCGTTCGGCACGTCATAGAATGAAGTCGAATTGCTCCATTGCGATAAAACACTCCCTTCCTCAATATACGGCCACAATTGCGGTGGCCAACTTTGCCGTCGATTATTGCTCGTACGATAACCTCCGCAATTGAATTTGTTCTTTGCCGAATGGTGCAACTGCATCGAAAGAGTCCATTGCTTCAGGTTGTTGATGCATTGAGTGCGCCGTGCCGCTTCACGCGCGGCCTGAATGGCGGGAAGCAAAAGCGCTACCAAGATGCCTATAATGGCAATCACCACCAAGAGCTCGACCAGGGTGAATCCTTGTAGGGGTCGCTGGTCGAGGATCGAGGGTCGAGGGCCAGAATAAAGATTTCGGATTGCGGATTTCGGATTTCGGATTGAGGCCGGAATGGAATCTGAATTCGTTGCCAACTCTTTTCGAGTTTGCATTTCGAAGTTCGACGATTCGCAATCCGCACGTTGAATTACGCCGTAGGCCGGGGCTACTCGCATCGCGCCCCCAATAGCGTGTTGACCTTCGCGGTACTTGCTAACCATGCGTCGATTCCTCAGACGAGTGAAAGCGTGCCCAATGAATAGATCTCGTGCCGGCTCCCAAACCATTCCTTCCGGTAAACCCAAAAACACTCATTTTGCTGTGGGAATCTTCAACCGTGCCTCGTATCTAGTCCGCATTTCTCACAACCAAAACCACGAAGCCACGGAGCCACGGAGAAAACCAGCAGCAAGTACCCCTGCCACAATGAACGGTGGAAACACCTTGTCTCGTAGGTACGGGCGGCTGACCTTGCTTCAAACGATCTCTTGGCTTGTTCTCCGTCACCTCGGTGTGCTCCGTGGCGAGAAATCGGGCTAGTAAGGCCTGGAAGAAGGGTCTTGTGTAAGTCTCAAACGTAGGGCCTCAAGTCACCCAAAGTGAACACGTTCCGAACTGATAAAAACAGATTCTTAGTGGCAATATATGAAAAATAAGGTAAATCAACACAACACCGGAACCAGTTGCGGAACATGTTCACCATTCGTATAATATCGATTCACGGTCGGTGCTGTCAAGCGAAAAACCTATCCCGAGTTGGAATTGTTGGAATTTGGTCTCCCGAATGGATTCAGGGACTCCGCTCCGGCACTCACCGTCATGTTTTCCTTTGTGCTTACATTCATTTGAGCGCCCTCTTCGTGGAATCCCTATATGAAAATGAAAAGAATATTGGGCAATCAACTTTCTCGGCGGAAAGCACTGGTCGGAGTTCTGATGGGACTCAGCTTGTGCGGTTCACAAACCGTGGCCGCCCCGCCGGTAGGCAATCGATCTCAAGCTGGGCAGGCGTATCTTGATCTGATCGAGAACTTCATCGGCTTTGCGGAGAACTATTGGAATAACGAAGCAGATAGTTATGACGCTCAAGGCAGCGGAGTAACGTGGGCTCGTGGCAATGGGGGCATGTGCCTCGGTATTGCCGTTCTGCTCACGGAATACCCCGACCGAAAATGTTTCACGTCAAAACAAATTCCTCGCAAAGTTCTCTTCGATCACTTACGGCTGGCAACGCGTACCCTGTGCCTGACAAGTAACGTTTGCACCGATCTTCGGGCGAAAAAACCCGGCACGTGGGGTGGGCCAGACCCGAATCCGCGAAGCGGCGGATGGCACTGGCAGGCGGGGCTGGAGACCGAGCACTGGGTGCTGGCCGCCTTCATGCTCCGCAATCAACTCGATGAAGATACGTTATCGCTTGTTAGGCAGGTGGCGGGAGCCGAAGCCGATGGCGCTGCCAACCGCCCCATCCATTCAGCCCGCCCAGGCGATACGGCTGCCGACGACTGCAGTTGGAATGCCGGAATTCTCGGTGTTTGTGCGGCAATATATTCGAATGACCCTCGTGCCCAACGATGGGATGAGTGTGCCAAGCGCTGGGCGCTGAACATGGAAGGCCGAGAGCATGATCGCACGAGTCTGCGTATGATTGATGGCCGGCCACTGTCTGAATGGCTTGTCTCGAATAATGCGAACCCGGATCGTACGATCGTCAATCATGGTTTTTGGAATCTTCCATACCAAACGTCGTTTGCGGATCTCTCCGAAGCCATCGTGGCTTACAAAATGTGTGGACGAGCAGTGCCGGAGGCGTTTCATGCTCATGCGCTCGCATCGGGCAAGGAAATACTCCAATGGCTGGTAACTCCCGATGGCGATTTGTTATGCCCACAGGGAATTGATTGGGCCGAGCGCGACGTTCAACATAGTTGGGCGTACACGATCCTGGGAGTGATGCACGATGAGCCTTGGGCCCGTGCTGCCGAGGATCGTTGCGTCGAGCTCTTGACTCGTCGCCAGGCAACATTCGGCGATGGCTCCATTCATGCCCTAGATTTCGGATATCAAACCGATTTGCTCCGCGTGTGGGCATCGAGCTTCTTGCTTCACAAGTATTTTGGGAAGCCCGATCGGGCGGCCGTATTCGACGAACCGCAGGGTGCCAAGGTATTCCCGCACGTCTCCGCAGCTGTCTACCGAACGCCAGACTTGATTTCATCGGTGAGTTGGTTTCCCAATCGGCAGGCAATCATGGTCTTGCCGAACAATCTCAAAGCCGTTGCCAATCGCCCCACCTTTACGCGTTGGGACGTTGAAAGCGGAACCGGTTGGGTTCAACTGAAAGGCGACAAGAAGCACCGGCGGTTCACAATCACTTCTCCGCCGGTTATTGAGCAGAAGAACGGTGCTCTCTGTGTATCGTTTACACGCGAAGTGCCACGGCATTTGTCCCAGGAAATCAGCTATTGCGGACTACCGAACGGCACGATCGTTGTATTCTCTGGTTGGAAGGCGTTGAAGGACCTCGATGTGGTGGAATTGGTGGACCACCCGTTTCATTGGGTGGAAATTGACAAATTCATCACTCGACCCACAATACAGCACGTTGCAAACACCTGGAACATCGACGGCAAACTACAAATGCAGATTCTTGGTAACGTTCATGGCGAAGTCGCGGAGAAGGGCATTAACGGAGCCGTGCGAAGATCATTTGAAGCTAGCGCTAACGATGGACTGCTTCAAAGCGTTTGTGTCTATCAAGCTGTTGTTAGACCAAAGACACCTGATGTAGTACGCCAATCCGACAATGTAGTAAAGGTAGGCAACTGGAGTTTGGGACGCGATGCAAGCGGAAAAACAACAATAAAAGGACCTGGGTAGCGGACCACAGTATGGCGGAAAAGGGGACATTCTGGCTCTGCAGAAAACATCGCCCGGCCATCCTGGCGGGGAATAAACGGTTAAAGAAATCGCCCACTTTTCATGCCCCGCATACCGACCCGAAACGGGTCGGCTATATGTTTTCTCCAGTGCCGAAGATTCTGAGTGATCGAGACTCGGCCTGGCCGGGTGTGTGGTCGTGATCAATCATAGGATGGTCAATAATCCCCATCCACACAAACAGTGATGGAACGGCATGGTTTTGCGCGCCCGGCCCGTTCGGTAATTGCCCCGACAATCCGTGAACACGTGGCCCATACCCCAACAGCCGCAATTCGTGGCACGGACTTCAGTCCGTGCAACCTGTCCCGCGCGAACCACCTCACGGACTAATCCGCATTTCTCACAATCAAAACCACGGAACCTCGGAGAAGACCAGTAGCAAGTACCCTTACCACCATGAACGGTGGAAACACCCTGTCTCGGAGGTACGGGCGGTTGACCTTGCTTCTAACGATCTCTTGGCTTGTTCTTCGTGTTCTCTGTGTGCTCCGTGGTGAGAAATCCGGGTTAACCCCAACAACCGTGCCTGCGCACATGTTATAATCGCTACGAATGGCAATTTCATTGACAGACGCTGGCAGCAATTAGCATGAAGACATACCCATGCTCCTCCACATTCGCACCTTTTCTAGCCAGTGGTTGGCGCTAGCTCACGGATGACTGGTGTCGGCGCGTCTGGGCCCCACCTCTCATGCACATGCACCTATTTGGTTTTTTGCGAGATTCTTTCTCCCAATCTCAACGCAAGCGTAATGTTCGTTCCGCGAAGTCGCGTCGCAATCGCCGTGGGCGGTTGCTGGCAATGGAAACACTCGAACCGCGTCAGATGCTTTCGATCACGACGCTCGGCAGCATTAACAGTTCCGAGAACACGGGCGAGAAGCCGCAATCGAAAGTTTTCGAGTATGCCGGGAAGTGGTGGTCGGTGATGCCGAACTCGTCGGGCACGTCGGTCTATCGTTTGGATGGCACGTCGTGGACCGATACGTATCGCATTTCGGAGAACTCAAGCGTCCACGCCGACGTCAAGTTGGTCGGCGACTTGGCGCATGTGCTGCTGTTCGACGGAACAAGCACTCAGATTGCCTCGCTTCAATACGATGCGGGGCCTGACAATCGTTTCGAACCTTGGTCGTTGCGCCCGCAACTTGTAAGCGTGCCGCTCTCCAGTAGTGCGGAAACCGCGACGATCGAAGTCGACTCGACGGGCCGCATGTGGGTTGCGTCGGATGTTTCATCGACGGTCGAAGTCCGCTACAGCGATGGTTTGTACACAAGCTGGAGTGCGCCGATCACGGTTGCTTCCGGCATCAGCTCCGACGACATCTCCTCCATCATCGCGATGCCGAACAACCGGATCGGCGTGTTCTGGTCGAACCAGAGCACTGAATTCTTTGGCTTCCGCACGCATGAGGATGGTGCCGAACCCACGGCGTGGTCGGCCGACGAGCGGCCGGCGAGCCAATCGGCCCTAAATGTGGGCGGCGGCATGGCCGACGATCACTTGCACCTAGCCGCCACTTCGGATGGCACCATGTACGCTGCCGTAAAGACCAGCTACGACAATTCGAACTATCCGAAGATAGGCCTTTTGGTTCGGCGGCCGCACGGTAGTTGGGATCATCTGTACTCCATCGATAACGGCGGTACGCGGCCCGTCCTCATTGCCAGTGAGGCGGCCGGCAAGCTTGTCGTGGCGTACACGGCCAACGAAGGAGGCGGGAACATTCTGTACCGCGAGTCGCCCCTCGGCAGCATCAACTTTTCGCCGATTCAAGTTCTGATGGGCGGCAGCGAAAACAACGTCACGACGGCCAAGACGACCTCCAACAACCAAGCCGTTTTCATGGCCGGTGGGAAGAGCGTCCTCTACACGTTCAGCGGACCGCCAACGAACGTAGCCCCCACCGTGATCGCAGGACCAGATACGACGGCCACCGTCGATGTTGCCAAAATGCTCAGCGGAACGGTCGGCGACGACGGACTGCCAACCCCGGCGCAATTGAGTGTTGCGTGGTCGGTCCTTTCCGGCCCAGGAGCGGTTACGTTCGGCAACAGCGCTCTGGCGGCCACGACGGCTACCTTTGCCTCGGCAGGCACCTACTTGTTGCAGCTCGCCGCCAACGATGGGCTTCTCACAAGCACCGACCAACTGAGCATTGTTGTTTCTGCCCCGGGCGGAGATCCGCCACCACCGCCGCCACCACCGGGCGAAGGCGGCAGCACCCCCTCGCAAATTGCCTTTCAGAATGGGCTATTCCCCAATGTGAGCTATGCCGGAACGATCGATACCAAGATTGCCACCAAGAAGCCGACCAAGAACTATGGCAACGATTCCAAGATGGCCATCGACGGCAGCCCCGACATTGCCGGACTCTTCAAGTGGGATATCTCCGCGATTCCCGTCGGGAGCACGGTTGAATCGGTCGCGATCGAACTCAACGTTACAGGTTCGAGCAAGGATAGCTACGAAGTGTACTCGCTTCAGCGGGCTTGGAGCGAACTCGAGGCCACCTGGCAACGCTACGCTGCAGGCAACAACTGGGCCGGGGCGGGCGCGACCGGCAGCGGCGACCAAGCTTCGACGGTGCTCGGCCAACTTGCCGCCACGAATAAGGGCACTTCTCGGATTAATCTCAATGCGGCCGGCGTGGCCGCCGTACAAAACTGGGTGAACGACGCGGGCCAAAACTTCGGCATTATCATCAAGGATTTTGCCGTATCGAAAGCGGTCGAGGTGAGCACGAGTGAAGCCAAGACCGCCTCGCAGCGGCCGAAGCTCATCATCAACTACAAGACGCCCCCCGTGAACGTGGCACCGGTCGTCGAAATCACCACGATCCCGAGCGGCACGATTGCCGTCGGCCAGCCGCTCGTGCTTGGCGCTACGGTAGCCGACGACGGCCTCCCCACCAGTGGCCCGGCGCTTGCTGCTGTGTGGACCCAAGAGAGCGGCCCTGGCATCGCCACCTTCGGCGATTCGCAACAGGTAGACACGACGGTCGAGTTCGATACGCCTGGCGAATACAGGCTTCGCCTCACCGTAACCGACTCACTCCTCAACGGCTTCGATGAACTATTGGTTAGCGTTACTTGAGGCCGAATGATACCTTGAGGCCATCTGGAAAACCACGATGAAAGACATGCAGCCGCCGACCTTCGCCAGCGGCCTGTTCGGCACGACTCTTTCCCAAAGTCCTAATCGCTGGCGGACCCAAGCCTGCCAGGAAGAAGCTCGGGTTGGGACTTGCTCTACTCGAACATGCTTTACAGATAGGTATTGATCAAATTCTCGACCATTTCTTGGCGGCCGCTCTTGTTCGGCGTGGCGTCGCCTTTTTCGAGCATGATTTTTTCCAGCGACTTGAAGCAGTGCTTGCCCGATTCAATTTCGGCGCCCAGACCGCTATCCCAGCTCGAGTAGCGTTCCTGGAGCAAGGCTTCGAGCTTGCCGTCTTCACGCATCACGTGGGCAATTTTCAAGCCGCGGGCGAAGGCGTCCATGCCGCCGATGTGGGCGTGGAAGAGGTCAATTGGCTCGAAGCTCTCGCGGCGGACCTTGGCATCGAAGTTGACGCCACCCGTCGTGAAGCCACCGTACTTCAGCAGCGTGTACATACACTGCGTGGTGAGGTAGATATCGGTGGGGAACTGGTCGGTGTCCCAGCCCAATAGCATGTCGCCCGTGTTGGCGTCGATCGAACCGAGCGCGCCCGAGGCCCCGGCCAATTCCATTTCGTGGTGCATTGTATGGCCAGCCAGTGTGGCGTGATTTGTTTCCAGGTTCAACTTCAAGTGATCCTTGAGGCCGTACTCGCGCAGGAAGTTGAGGCACGCGGCCGTATCGGAATCGTATTGGTGCTTGGTCGGCTCCTTCGGTTTTGGCTCGATGTAGAATTGGCCCTTGAAGCCGATCTCCTTGGCGTAATCAACCGCCATGTGCAGGAAGCGGGCCAAGTGATCGAGCTCGCGCTTCATGTTCGTGTTCCACAGGCATTGGTAGCCCTCGCGGCCGCCCCAAAAGGTGTAGCCCTCGCCGCCAAGTTCAAGCGTCACCTCCAACGCCTTCTTCACCTGCGCGGCGGCAAACGCAAACGCCTCGCAGTTTGGGCTGGTGGCGGCACCGTGCATGTACCGCCGATTGCTGAACAGGTTGGCCGTCCCCCACAGCAGCTTGACCCCGGTGCGCTGCTGTTCCTCCTTCAGAACCTTGGCAATCGCATCGAAGTTGCGATTCGATTCGGCAAGTGAGGCCCCTTCGGGCGCGACATCGCGGTCGTGGAACGCATAGTACGGGTTGCCGAGCTTTTGCATGAACTCGAACGCGACACGCGCCCGGTTCTGGGCGTTCTCGACCGAGTCGGTGCCGTTCTCCCAGGGGCGGACTGCCGTGCCAGGGCCGAACGGATCGGAAAGTTGGTTCCGAAACGTATGCCAATACACCACGCTAAACCGCAGGTGATCGCGCATCGTCTTGCCGCCCACTTTCTCCTCGGCGTTGTAGTGCCGGAAGGCAAGCAGGTTCTTCGTTTGGGGGCCTTCGTAGGAAATGCGTTCAATCTCTGGAAACGCCGCTTTCATAATTCACCTGATCAAATGGAATACAAAAAGAACGAACTCACAGGGCGATCCGGCCGCCGGCAATCCGGCCCAGACCGCTCGCACGTGACTGAAAAAACGTTGGGGGGGTGGCCGCCATTCCCGCCCCAATATCATGGGAAAGGCCCATTCTAGCGGATGTGCGGCCTATAACGGGAGGGGGTTTGTTGGACAGATTTTCAATCCATGAGTAACCTAAAAATAGATGGCTTTGGCGGCCCCGGGCGACGGCGCCAACTCTCCTCATCGCCTCAAGGAACAAGAAGAATGGGTAGTTTGTGCAGACGCCACCGCGTCTTGAGCATCGCTAGATCGCCTCAGCGGCTTCTTTCGTTGGCTATGGTAATGGCTTGGCTTGCGCAGTCGGCCGCCCTGGCAAACCAATTCGTCCAGATGGATTACAACGTCACGATGGCCTCGCGCGCGCGGGGCACCGTGTTTATCGAACTTTTTGATGATCGACCGCTAACCCGCGACAATTTCCTCGCCTATGTGAACAGCGGCAAGTACGATGGCTCGCTCATGCACCGTCAGGCGTTCAACGGCAGCACGCCGTTCGTATTGCAGGGAGGCGGCTACTACCAAGAAAATCAAACAGAAGCATCGCCGCTCAACATTTCCTTCAACCCCGATGCTCGCGTTGACTTGGATGGCAACCCGGCCACTTCCAATCCCACGGTCAACAATGAATTCTCGAACGCACCGCTTCGTTCCAACGTAAAGGGCACGCTCGCAATGGCCAAGCTGGCGGGCAACCCCAACAGCGCGACCTGCGAGTATTTCTTCAATCTTAGCAACAACGCCGGCACCTCGCCCAACGGGCTCGATTATCAGAACGGTGGTTTCACTGTCTTTGCACAGGTTGTCGGCGACGGCATGGCGCTGATCGATGCCTACAATGGCCTCGCTCGCCTCGCGCTCGACGAAGACGCGAACGACGATGGGATTCGCGATTCGGGGCCGTTCAGTTCGGTGCCCGTCTTGACGAACGGTACGACTTTCATTCCCCTAACGCTCGAACGGGCCCATGTCGTTGATTATTTGGGCAACGGCCTGGAAACCACCGTGCCGGCCAACGGCATCACATTCACCGAGAAGGACGCATTCATCGACACGGGCTCGACGTTCGTCGGTACCGGCTCGCTAGGCATCGGCACGGGTCGAACGCTCGGCATCCGCGAAGGCTATTCTCTCGGCCGCGACCTAATCAACCACGGTACTTTCGCACCCGGCCTACAACTCGGAAAAGTGACCGTGCAGAACTACCTCCAATTTACCGATGGCACCCTGGATATCAATCTTGCAGGCACGATACCCGATACCGAATACGATCGCGTCGTGGCAACGAACGGTGCTTTTCTCGGCGGCAAATTACGAGTTTCGTTCCTCGATAGCTTCGCCCCCGAAGCGGGCGACTCGTTCAAGATCGTGACTTCGTTTACCGTTACCGGTTCGTTCGCCACCTACGAGCTTCCTCAACTTGCGGAAGGCCTGGTGTGGAACCTGAGCCGGTCTCAAACCGCTTTTACACTTGCCGTTGCCGCCGCCGATTTCAACCGAGACGGCATTGTCGATGCGGCCGACTACATCGTCTGGCGAAACACGCGAAACAACTCGGTGACCCCCTACGCAGGCGCCGATGGCAACGGCGACGGCCTCGTCAACGACGCCGACTACGCCATCTGGCGAGCAAACCTCGGAAACGTTCGCGGCACAACGACCGCCCTCGGGCCAGGCGGCATTACGCCGGCCGTCGTGCCCGAGCCGACTGCGTCCATGCTACTTGTCGTTAGTTCGATTGTGTGCTTCTTGCGGCGGAAGACCGATCCCAGAAACCAATCAGGCCGCGGGTCCGCTTGGTAACGTTATACCTTATTGAGCTGCGTTCCCGCGAGTTCAATGAGGGGGTGTGGGAATTGAAACCGCATTCAGCGCCCGGCATTGCCGGGCATGAATTCATCCACGCATTGCGGCAATACCATGAACCCCCGGCAAAGCCGGGGGCTGACAAATCGATTCCCGGACGCGATCAGTTATATTGGTTCTAACTTTTCAGCATTGTTGGTGCCCGTTGTAATCTTCGGAAGCGGATCGCGGCCTAGCCGACTCAATTTTAGGGGTGAGATTTCTGTGATGACAAACTGCAGTCCTCAATTTGCAATAACGGTAGACTTGACGAATCGTGCCGTCGGTTTCTGCCCTACTTCCGTGGGGCGTACGATGGCGTGCTGCCTGCTTGGGCTCTCAATCGCATCTTATTGTGCTGAGGCGGTGGATGCCGCCACGTTCACACACAAGGTTCGGTTCTATATGAACATGGGTGTTGTGGAGTTTGGCATGTACGGCAATGAATCGCCGCTCGGAGTCAACAATTTCTTGAACTACGTGAACAACGGGTCTTACAACGATTCGATCATTCATCGGACAAGAACGGGCCCGACGATCGCGGGCTCACTGCTTTTTGCCCAGGGAGGTAGCTATAAGTACAACGGTATGTCGATTGCCACAGGCGCACCGGTCGCTAATGAATTCAATGCCGCGAATGGTCTGTCGAATATACCCTACACCTTAGCGGCAGCCCGAGGCTCCGATCCCAATAGCGCGACAAGCGGATGGTTTATAAACCAAACGAACAATGCCGCCGGGTTCGACCTAGGCCCTTACACGGTGTTAGGATTAGTCACTCTGGATACCGGCATCATCGATCAGATTCCCTACTTGAATAACTTACCGATCTTGCAAGGATCGATTCTGGAAAGCATGCCCATTTATGAGAACGGCGAAGTCATTATCGAGCGAGCACTTCGCGTTCCTTTGATCCCCGGAGATTTTAATCTCAATGGAGTCGTCAATTCCGCTGACTACTCGATCTGGCGCAGCAACTTTGGATCGACAACTAATCTGGTTGCCGATGCTAATGCGAATGGCGTCGTCGATGCGGCGGATTATATCATCTGGCGCAAGTCGGCTGGCTCGGGTGCGGCGGCTGGGGCGGGCTTGGGTGGTTCCAGTGTTCCCGAGCCTACGGCCGGATTACTCCTGCTGCTTCTCGGCCTCGGGTTCTCGTTGTTGCGCCGGTCGATGCGTTCAACTTGCAGGCTTGTTGCAGATACGATGTAGCGAGTTCGCCCTGCGATTTAGTGGTTGCACGGAAATAAGCTATTCGAGGGTGCCTAGGAATTGGAAGCGTTTTCAGCCCGCGGCAAAGCCGGAGGCTGTATATCCAATTCCTGGACACCCTGAGTTCTTCTGAAACCGAATGGCCGGCCGGATAAACGGTTACGGCTCCGCCGATTCCACTGGAAATAAGGCATCTTTGCGTCGGACGGCAAAACGGCTATACTTCGGCCTTACAAGGAATTAATACCATGACCAAGAAATCGCAAGTGAAGAATATCATTGAAGTAAAGAGTGCGTTGGCCGCCAAGTATGAGCGGCTTTCCCGAACGCGCATGAGTAAACCCGCCAAGGCGCGGTTGCTACGCCACGCCGAGCGGTTCCGCAGTCAGGCTGCTAACGCGGCCAAGAGTGCCCCCCAATGAGTTCGCCCGGCATCCGCGTGGAGCCTTCGTCCTCGCCCTCTGATGCAAATGGCAAGAGCCTTTCGGCGGTTTCCGATTCCAACGATTCGGTAGACCTCGCTCAGCTTACGCCTTCGACGGCCGTCCTTCAGCCGCCCGAGCACCAGAGCTTCTGGCTGTGGGTCATGTGCCTGACGGGCGTCGATTACTTCAGTACGCTCGGCTATCAACCATCCATCGCGTTTGAAGCGGTGGGCCTCCTTGCCCCGCTGGCGACGATTGTGTTAGTGGCTGTCACACTTGGGTGCGCACTGCCTGTTTACTCGCGTGTGGCCGAAGAATCGCCCCTCGGGCTTGGCTCCATCGCCATGCTGGAACGACTCCTGCACGGTTGGACGGCCAAGTTCCTCGTGCTGGTGCTGCTTGGTTTCGCGGCCACCGATTTCATCATTACGCAAACTCTTTCCGCCGCCGATGCCGCCGAACATGTGATCCACAACCCCTTATGGGGCCATGCGCCTGAATTTCTCCGGGACCAAAAGTTCCTAACGATGGCACTATTGGTGATGCTGGGCGGCATGTTCCTGCGCGGGTTCAAGGAAGTGATATTCGTGGCCATTGGCATCGTCGCCGTTTACTTGGCGCTTAATGCGATTGTGATTTTGAGCGGTCTGGTGTATCTCATTTTTCACCCGAGTCTGATCGGTAGTTGGTATCGGTCGGTGCTGGCTGGCGATTGGCACATGCACCAACATGGCCTCGATTTTGGCCCGGGGCTACTTGGCGCGATAGCGGCCTGCCTCGTGTTCTTTCCCAAGTTGGCCCTTGGCCTGAGCGGCTTTGAAACGGGCGTGGCCGTCATGCCGCTTGTGCGTGGCGAGCGTGGCGACGACCCTCACCGTCCGCAAGGCCGTATTCGGAATACCCGCAAGCTGCTGCTGACCGCCGCTCTTATCATGTCGTGCATGCTGCTTGGGTCGAGTTTGATCACCGCAATGCTGATCCGGCCGGAGGCCCTGTTAACCGAGGGCCAGGCAGCCAACCGCGCATTGGCGTTTGTTGCCCACGGCGATACCGTGGCCAGAATAAACCCGCTATTCGGTTCTGTTTTTGGGACCATTTACGACATCAGCACCGTAACTATTTTGTGGTTCGCTGGGGCGAGCGCGATGTCGGGGCTGCTGAACCTTGTGCCCCGCTACTTGCCGCGGTTTGGCATGGCACCTCGTTGGGCCGAGGCCGTGCGGGCACTTGTGATCGTGTTCACCGGCATCAACTTGTTTGTTACGTGGGTTTTCGGCGCCAGCGTGATGAAGCAAGGCGGCGCTTACGCAACCGGTGTGATGGTCCTTATGTCTAGTGGTGCCATCGCGGTCGTCATCGACTTGTGGCGCAAGCGCACGGGCCCCTGGTGGCAACGAATGCACTGGGGCTACTTCTTGGCCATGGCTGTTTTCTTTTATACCACGATTGCCATCATCATCGAGAAGCCCGATGGCATTAAAATCGCCGGGGCGTTCATCCTGGCGGTCCTCGTTTTCTCGATCGTCTCGCGGACCCGCCGCAGCACAGAATTGCGCTTCGAGAAGTTCGACTTTGTCGACGATCACTCGCGGTTTCTGTGGGATGCGTTGCGGCATCTGGAGTTTCCGGTCCTCGTGCCACATCGCCCGGGCCACCATACGATCGTGCAAAAGGATGAAAAGATTCGCCGCGTCCACCGCCTTGGCCCAAAGGTACCGATCGTGTTTGTCGAAGCGATTGTCGGGGACCCCAGCGAATTTCATCACAATCCGATGATCGAAGTGGCCGAGGAGGAAGGCCGATTTCTGCTTCGGTTGACCCGCTGCGCATCGGTGGCGCACGCGGTGGCCACCGTTGCTTTGGAACTCTCCAAGACAGGCTGCCCGCCCGAGATTCACTTCGGCTGGAGCGACGAAAGCCCGCTGGCCGCGAATCTCAACTTCCTCCTGTTCGGAGAGGGCAACGTCCCCTGGCTCGTCCGCGAGCTCATTCTCCGAGCGGAATCCGACCCCACAAAGCAACCTCGCGTGATTATTGGTTGAGGGGGCGAGGCCGGAAGGCATGCGATCCGCGAGGGCTGATTCAATTCAACCTTTGGCCATCTGTAGCAGAGAACAAGTGGAATGCACCTGGGCGAATGCCGAGCGGTAGCGGATCGCCTGGCTTGACGTTCTTATCGGCATCCAATCGTGCCACTTGCTGAGCGCCGGCCAGCGAAAAGTGGACCATCGTTTCGTGCCCAAGGTGCTCGACGACTTCGAGCGTCGCAGTTCCCAAAGGGCAGCCATGGGTGCCATCGATTACCAGCAGATCTTCGGGCCGCACGCCAAGCACGGCTGGCCCGCTAGGCACGTTGTTTCCCACGGCGATGCCAACCGAATGCTGAGAATCCGCGTGCGTTGCCGCGCCATTCACATTTGCATGGGCGAGCTTAAAAGTGCCCTGTTCCACGTGGCCGGCGAAGAAGTTCATGGCGGGGCTGCCGATGAATGACGCCACGAACTGGTTGGCCGGCCGCCGATAGATGTTGAGCGGGGAATCGACTTGCTGGATCACGCCCCGATCCATCAGCACGATCCGATCGCCGAGCGTCATCGCCTCGACCTGATCGTGCGTGACATAGATGATCGTCGTTTTGAGCCGCTGGTGAAGCCGGGCGATCTCGGTCCGCATCTGCACGCGGAGTTTGGCATCGAGGTTGGAAAGCGGTTCGTCGAACAGGAACACCTTGGGTTCGCGGACGATAGCGCGCCCCAGGGCGACCCGCTGCCGCTGTCCGCCGGAAAGCTCGCGGGGCCGACGATCGAGCAGCGACTCGATCGACAGAATCGCCGCCGCCTCGTGCACGCGGCGTTCGATCTCGATCTTGGGGGTTCGCCGCATTTTGAGGCCAAACGCCATGTTTTGCCGCACGCTCATGTGGGGATAGAGCGCGTAATTCTGAAACACCATTGCGATGTCGCGGTCGCCCGGTGCGATCTCGTTCACGAGTTGGTCGCCGATCCAGATTTCGCCGCCGGTGGATTCTTCAAGGCCTGCCACCATTCGCAAGGTCGTCGACTTGCCGCAACCGCTAGGCCCGACCAGCACGATGAACTCGCCATCGGCGATTTCCAAATTGACCTCGCAAACGGCCTGATAGCCATTCGGGTAAGTCTTATCTAAGTGTTTGAGAAGAACCTGGGCCATGAAAAGAGAGGCCTCATGCAGAAGCGAAGAGCCGCCGAAACACACGACCATACGGGCAAGAATAGTGCGGTTGCCTGATTACGCTTGCCTTGCTTTTCTGCGGCTTTGCTCCACTGCGATAGACAATGTTCAGCTTACCTGATCCGCCTTGCGCGGTGTGGTGCCGTCGGGCGTTTCGTTGCTGGTTGGGTCGAACCACTCGGGCTTGAAATCGATGCGTTGCTGCTTCTTCATCGCTTGGTTGGCCGTGAGGGCGAGCACGGCATCGCCAAGCGCGACGGTGGGTGTGCAGTGGGGTTTGTGCTCGGGGGCAGGGTTGCGGATGCACCAAGCCCAATGCTCGATTTCCTCGCGATAGCCGCGGCTGACAGGCCCCGTGCCGCCGGCCGCTTGGGCCACCGCCGCGCCGCCGCCGGTCTCGTAGGTATCCATCGCGGGTTTGCCGCCCTTGTTGGTCACTTCAATCTGCGTGGAAGCGGCGGAGCCTTTGTAGAGCATCGCATCCTGCTCTTGTTCGAGCACGAGCGTTCCCTCGGTACCGTATACGATTTCGCCGTAGCCGCCGAAACCGTTGCCGTTGATCGACGAGTAAGTGACCATGACTTTCTTGTTGGGGTCGGCCACTTCGTGCGAATCGCCTTCCTTGTAGTACCCCTTGCCGGGGAACTCGAACATGCAGTAGACATGGTCCTCGCAATCGCGATCCTCGGGAAAGATCGAGCGAATGCCCGAGGCAACTACCGAAAGCGGATGAACGTGCTTGCCGCGTTCCTTTTCTTGTGCGGAGATGAAGATACTGGCGGCATCGAGTTGGTGACTGCCGAGTTCAGCCATCAGACCCGCGGCCGTGCGATCCCACAATCGCCAGCGGATCAGTTCTTCGAGCGCAGGCCGATTGCGTCCGCCGATCGTCTTCGCTTGGTAGCCATATTTTTGGGCCAGTTCGTCGGAGATGTCGTCGATCTGTGCTTGCTTCTGCGCAATTTTCGCCTCCCATTCGGCGATATCCTTGCTGCTTGCCTTGGTTAGCTCGGTCTTCCAAGCACCCAGTTCCTTGGTCAAACGCTCTTCGCCAGGCAAGGGCGGTTTCCAGCCATCACTCTTCGGAGAGTTATCGCGGTGCCACTGGGCGCGGATGTGGTGAATATCGCCTAGCAAGCCCTGCCGAATTTGTTCGACTGCGTTGTCGTACAGAATGCTGTAATGCCGCTGATGGCCGACGGCCATCACGATCGGGTTGCCGTTGGAATCCTTCGACACGTCGCACACGAGGGCCATTTCTTTGCACAGGGCCACGTCGTGCCCCATCAGCTTTTCGCACAGCACGTGTTTGCCCTTACGCATGGCAGCGATGGCCATCGGGTGGTGCATGAAGAGCGGTGTGGCGATGATTACGGCTTCAACATTCGGGTCATCAAGCAATTCGGTGTACGAGTTTTCGTAAATCTTGATGTGTTTGCGAAGCTCGGCCTCGTTCATGTGATCCTTGTACACACGGAGCAGGCCCGGCCGGGCGGAATGGGCTCCCTTCGAGTACCAATCGCCATGAAACGCGCGGTAGCGGCTGTAGGGACGGATATCGGTGATGGCCACAACATCGATGAAGTCGGGATTGATCGCGCCGATAAGGACGCTTCCCTCGTCGCCCGTGCCGATGATGCCGACGCGGAGGCGGTCATCGAGCTTGGGCCCGTAACCAAAATACTTGGCACCCAGCCCCGCAGTGGCTGCCGCGCCGCCTGCGATGCCAATTCCTTTCAGAAACTCCCTCCGGGTCGTGCCGACCGCCTCGTGGAAATTCTGCTTGCCGATCTTCTTTTCTTCAGGGGTCAAGTTCATCGCTTAGTATCCGTCGTTCGGAACTTTTCACCACGGAGAACGGAGGCACGGAGAAGAAATGGTCATTGCAAATTAGTCGTTTGTCGTTGGCCATTCAGAAATAGCCGATTTTCGATTTTTAAATGGCCAATTTGCAATGGCAAATCTGCTTTCTCCGTGTCTCCGTGGTGAATGGATCAATTCTCAACTACATTCATACGCCGAATGCGGCCAAACAGTGCGGCCAGGCAGCCATCGATGCCCGCCCACCGGCCCGCGCCGGTTCCTGCCAGCACCAAGAGCCCCGATAGTTCTACGCATTGGTTGATCGTGGGTACGGCGCCTGCCGCCCAAAACGGTTGCGAAACGATTACGCCCAACAAAAACAACGCACCGGCCAACGACGCCAATCGGGTGACGAAGCCGAAGATCAAGCACAGCCCCACTCCAAGCGTCAACACCGTCGCCACCTTGTTGATACAATCGAGCTTCGCTTGATTCGCATCGGCCAGCGCCGCGTTGGCCACCGTCATCTCCTCGGGCTTGGCTCGCTGCTCATCGGTTAGAAGCCCTAACAGATCTTGATGGAGAGCGTCTTCAAAGATACGAACCTGTTCGCGCCAACCGGCCGCTTGAGCGGCGGTTTCACCTGCCTTTGTGGCGACACGCTTGGAGTAATACGGCACATCGCCCGCCTCGGGCAACTTCCGCCAGTTCGCAAGCCGCCACAGTTCGTGTCGATACTCGGCAATCGCCGCTTCTTCGCCGGCTAGATATTCATTGAGTTGAACAAGTCGCTGGGCCAGGAGTTGGTCGCACTGTTGTTCTTGGGCATCGGTCAACCCGGGAATGCCCTTAAATCGCTCGACGGCCGCGCGCCAATCCTCCACAACTTTCGCGCCCCATTCAGAGGCCGCGCCGCCCGGCACGAACTCAATCGGGGCGGCTTCGCCTTTCTTCTCGGCATCCGAGCGGCGGCGGGCATACTCCTTCACCCACTTCGCCGATTCCGCGGCTTGTTCAGGAGTTGGCGGTACATGCTCGCGTGGCGATGCAAGCAGGGCACGCCACTCGTGACCACTCGGCGTATATCCCAAGAAGACCGGTGCCAACGGGCCTTTGGCCTGGGCGAAAAATTCGTCCGCGGAGAACACCATGCGGAACTGCCCCGCGTGACGATCGTACTCGAGCTTCTTCGCGCCTTCTCCGAAAAAGTGCCAGCCGATGACCAGCCGCAGCAACACGATCGCGAAGACCGCAAACCCGCCCAATACTCGTCGAGAGTCAATAGTCATGATACGCGCGAGTCTTTGATACCTGTGAGAGCCTATCCGAAAACCTATTCCCTTTGGGAGAGGGAGTAATCGGATGAACTCTGAATTTTTGAAGGGCGTCGGCCGCCAGGCCGATTCCTCGGCCGGTTTACTTGCTCTTGCCACGGAACCGCCCACCGATCACAACCATGATATGCAAAATCCACTTGCTTCGCCAGCCGCCAACGAGCGGCCTCGCATTGTGCTTTGTTACCCCGCCGAGCCAAGGCACATCGATCAAATTGCAGCTGCCGCGCCGATGGCCGACGTCATCGACGCCGGCCAAGAACGCATCGCCGAGATGCTGCCCACGGCAGACATATTCTGCGGCCATGTCAAGGTTCACGCACCGTGGGAGGAAGTCGTCTGTGCTGGCCGGCTGCGGTGGATTCAGTCGTCGGCCGCCGGACTCGATCACTGCCTGGTTCCCTCGGTGATCGATTCTGAAATCACCGTCACGAGCGCCTCGGGCGTTCTGGCCAACCAAGTAGTAGACCACACCCTCGCCCTGCTGGCTGGCTTGTTGCGCAGCCTGCCGACGTTCTTTCGCGCCCAACAACAACGCGAGTTCATCCGCCGACCCACGCGTGACCTGCACGGCGCGCGGATCGGCATCATCGGCATGGGGGGCAACGGCCGCCGACTGGCTCAAGTGCTCAGCGCATTTCGTACTACGATCGTGGCCACCGATTGGTTCCCCGTCAACAAACCGCCCGAAGTGGCCGAACTGCTGCCGGCCGATGCCGTGGACGACATCCTGCCTCGCATCGACATCCTGATCCTTGCCGCGCCGCTGACTTCGGTAACGCGGGGTATGATCGATGCACGTCGCCTCGCCCTGTTGCCTCGCGGCGCGATCGTGGTGAATATGGCCCGCGGCCCGCTGGTCGTGACTGAGGACCTCGTGGCCGCACTGGAAAGCGGACACCTTGGCGGCGTGGCGGTGGATGTGACCGACCCCGAGCCGCTCCCCGTCGCCAGCCGCTTGTGGGAATTGCCGAACGTGATCATCACGCCCCATGTCGGCGGCCAAGCCGCTACTCGGCTCGACGACATGACCAATTTCTTCTGCGAAAACCTTCGCCGCTACCAAGCCGGCGAGCCGCTGGTGAACCTCGTCGACAAACGCCTCGGCTTCCCCATGCCCGAATGAGCCAAACGCCTCTGCCATTCCGCGGCATAGTTTCAGCGAGGAAAGTTCATCAGCGTAGATAGTAGACCAACCCGAGCGACATCATCACGATGAGGATCACCAACGTTGCATCGGGCTCAATGAGCCAATATCGTCGCTTGGGGCGATAGAGCAGGCCAAGTGAGGTGAACGAAGTTGCCAGGATCACGCAAACAGCCGTTACCGCATGGGTCTGCGAAGCCGCGTTTAGGATCGAGCCCTTGAAAAACCCATCGGCCGGCACAAGGATGATCGTATTGAACGTGTTGCTGCCAAGGATATTTCCCACCGCCAGGTCGGTTGCGCCAGCTCGAATGGCTACCCAAGTGGTAACCAGTTCGGGCATCGAAGTTGAAATGGCCACGAGTGTCGTGCCAATGAATGTGCCGCCTAACCCCGTGGCCGTCGCCAACCCTTCGGCTGCGATAGCCATCAGCGGCGCGGCCACCAGAATAGCCATCGCGCTACCCACGTAGCCAATTGTTGCTCGGGTCAATGACATCTCGTGGATGTCGGCCAGTGCCGCTTCGCCTGCTTCGAGCTTCTCCATCGCCAGCTGCTGGTCGTAATACACAAGCCGCAATCCGCCCACGTAGATCAGCCCCGCCAGGATCGGCCCCAACCCAATTCCGGCCAACGTAAACTCTATCTTGGTGAGCAGGAACAGCAGAACCACCGCCGTCAGTATGATGCACATGGTTGCCGACAATGCATGCGCCGCCGCGCTGGAAGCGATGATCCGTTCCGGCTTACGGTGAAAGAGGTCTAACACCGCCAGGATTAGCAGATTGAACAGGGAGCTTCCCAATAAATCGCCCAATACCAAGTCGGCTTGACCGTTGCTGGCCAGGTTCGAATCGACGGCCAACTCGGGCAAGCTCGTCGCCGTGGCAAGCAACAGCGCGCCGGCCAACGTGCTGCCCAACCCGGTCTTTCGCCCAATCGTATCTGCGTAACGCGTGAGAAAAATCCCCGCTGCCACCACCACCGCCGTCGCGCCGAAGAATTCCAGCAGAAGAATCCCCATCGGATTCGATTCCTTTCCACGAACTCGCGTTCACCTACTGTGTTGATTGGAACTCGGATGCCTCACCAACGATCGTCATATCTCGGCCAATTGTACCTCCTGCACGAGTGCCCGCAAGAATGGTTCCACGTCGGTGACGAGCCCGAGCGTTTGAAAACTGCCGCGATCGCTCAGCTTGATGACCGTGGAAGGGTTGATATCGACGCACACTACTTTCACCCACGCCGGCAGCAGGTTCCCCACGGCAACCGAGTGGAGCATCGTGGCGATCATCAAGCAGAAGGAAACGTCGCGGACCTTTTCGCGCATCTGCCGCTGGGCTTCGACGACGTCGGTGATGACGTCGGGAAGCGGGCCGTCGTCGCGGATGCTGCCGGCTAACAGAAAATCGACGTTGTTCCGCACACATTCGTACATCACGCCCGACTTGAGTACGCCTTGCTCGACGGCTGCGCGAATCGAACCGCAACGCCGCACCCGGTTGATTGCCCGCAAATGGTGTTCGTGGCCTGCTTCCGCAATGCTCGCATCGGCCAGGTGGACGCCCAGGCTGGTGCCAAACAAGGCTTGCTCGATATCGTGCGTGGCCAGCGCGTTGCCGGCGAACAGTTTGTGGACGTATCCGCCGCGAATCAACTGGCACAGCGCGGGGCCGCTGCCCGTATGCACGATCGCTGGGCCGCCCACCACGAGCGTCTTGCCTTTCCCGCCACGACGGTTTCGGACCAGGTCGCGGGCAATCTCCTGCACGAGCGCGCCTTTGGGTTTCTCGGTGGAGACGCCGCTCGACATAAACGAAAAATCGCCGCGAACATTAGTCCGCTCCACGGGCAATACGCGAACCCCAACGTGCCCTGCCACGATTAGCATGCCACGACACACCTCGGTCATCGGAATGCAGCGCGGCCTCGGTTCGGCCGCCGAGGATGGGGCTGGCTCCACGACGATCCCGCAGTCCATCTCTTGGTCGGCGACTTCAACCCAGTTGCCGCCCAATCGGATTTCGGTCCGCTGGTTCGTCGTGCTGTAGAACGTTTCGGGAAAGGCTCCGTCCATATCGGCTTCGACGAGGCGGCAATCCTGTTTCGTGGTCGGAACGGCCCCGTGATCGGCAATCTGCGACAGAATCGTTTCCATCCGCTCGGGCGTTGCCGCGCTGATCTCGATCACCGCGCAGCTCGGGTCGTGGCGGCTCTGCCCGATCGAAATGCTGGTGATCCGGAAGGTTCCGCCGTTTGCCGTGATCGTATCTAGCACCTTCGGCAGGATCAGGCTATCGATAATATGGCCTGAAATCTCGACTTCTTCGACAAATGGCTCACTGCTGCTCATGGCTGATTATACCCGAAAGGTGTCCGAGAGTCGGCTTTTCGCCGGGGTCCCAAACTCTTATACTGTGAGAAGTTTCGACAATCGCACAAGGCGAAAAGCAAGACCGAACGGCTTCGCTGAAGGAAGCCGGGGCACGTGTTTCCACAGAAGAGTTCTGGCAACGAACTTTGGACAGGATAACAGGATTTCCAAGATTGACAGGATCAATTCAGAAAAAAGTCCGAGGTCGGAAGCCCTTCGAAAGTACCTGAGGGCGACTGGAAATTGGAACCATTTTCAGCCCCCGGCTTCGCCGGGGGGTTGCCGCAGTGTCACGATGCGTGGATGGCTGCCCCCCCGGCAAAGAGATTTGATTATTTTGGAAAGTGGGCAATCGGTATCGGCACAAGTGGTTGAAATAACCGGATAATACAGCGGCCTGGCGGCCGCCGCTAACTCGAATTGGCATTTCATCACAAGCTCAAAGCCGGGGGCTGGAGACGGTTCCAATCCCCGGACACCCTCAGTTATTTTGTTGCAATTGATATTTGAATTCACCGAACTGATTCCCCAAGGCTAACCAGGGCCAACGCCACTTCGGCAGAGGGCCTTCTACCATATTTCTTTTACGAATCGAACGTATGGATCATCCGGAACAAAAGTCTACATGGGACGACCTCGTCCGCGAAATTGGCGTCGAGATTACGCCAGATGTCGTTGCTCGCGAAGAAGCCGTCAAAGCAGGTATGCAAGCCACAACGCCCATACCGAAGCCTGTCGTTTCGACCACGCACCAGGTACCGCCGAAGAAGGAGGCTGTCGATTGGGACAGCCTGGCTGGCGATCTCGGTCTTCCGTTAGCGCCACCGAGCGAGCCGCCGGCAACGCCACCTCCCGCCGCGGCCAAGCCTGCCTTCCGCGAAATTCGCACCCCCGTTTCGCGAGACGAAGCTCGCGACAGCGAGCACCGCGACGACTCGCGACGACAAGACTCCCGACGCGACCGCCCGCGCCGAGATGATTCGTCCTCGGCTCGGGAGGAGCGGCCCAGCCGCGGACGAAGGCCTTCCGCGGATCGCCAAGAAACCGGCGATTCTCAGCGCAGCCTCGACCTTCACGATGACGAACAGCAAGAAGAACGAGGACGCCATCGTTCGAGCGGTCGCCGCGGCCAAGAACGCGGGCAACAACGCGAACGCTCGGGGCAACGCGAGCGCGAGGAGTGTGTCGAACAAACTGAACAAACCGAGCAGGCTCCGCGCCCGGCTCGTACAGAACGGGCAGGGCGTGCCGATCGCCCAAATCGCACGGATCGCACCGAACAGGGTGGTGCTCGCCGCAATCGGCATGGCCGTGGCGAGCGGCCATCGCGTCCCGAAGGGGGCGACCGCGAACGTAGCGGTCGCGACCGCGACCAACGGCGCCGTTCCCACGATCGCGAAGGCGATGATCGCCCCGAGAGAGGCGACCGCTCCATCGAAGAGTCGGCCGGCACGTTCGAGGGTCCGGAGCGTTCGATGGGCGAGCCTTCCTCCGCGCCGCTGCCTGCCAGCGAGCCGGTGCCCGTGCGAGAGGAGGCCCCGAAGTCGGCCGCGGTAAGCCTGTGGCACAAGCTGTTTGGCGCGCCTGCCCAGCCAGTTCCACCTCCCGCCGCCGAGCCTTCCGCAACGGCACAAGAGGATGCCGCAACTGCAAGTGAACCAAGGTCGTTCGAAACCTCGCGGGTTCGTTCGCGTTGGGACGAAGAAAGCGGAATGGGCGAAGAAGGCGGAGACGAAGCTAAAGCCGCCGAGGAGCCGTTGGCCGAGGGGGTAGAAGCCGATGGTGAAAGCGAACGGCCCGGTGGGCGGTCGCGTCGCCGGCGAGGCCGAGGTCGTGGGCGCGGCCGGCGTGGCGATTCCACCGCCGCGGCCGAAGAGCAATCTGAGGAACCAACTCAGCGGAGGCCCCGTAAGCGTTCGCATTCTTCAAACCGAGATTCGAGCGGCTCGGTGCCTGAATCGGAAGATGAATACGTCGATGAATTGGATGCCGATCTTGCCCCGCTCGATGATGAGTTGGACGACGATGCCGATGAGCTGGCGGTCGCATCTGCTCCCAGTGGGCAACGATCTGGCTCGCAGCGTAGCGCGATTCCCACTTGGGACGATGCAATTGGTTTTATCGTCGATTCGAATCTGCAATCGCGTTCTCAACGAAAACCTGCGGGTCGGCATGGCTCGGGCGATCGTGGCGGCGGCCGAGGTCGTTCGCGGGGTCGTCGTCGCCCTTCGTAAAGGCACTGCTACTTGCTTCCGATTGCTTCCGAGCAAGAACCGCGTGGGCGACTAGTCCGCATTTCTTACAATCAAAACCACGGAGGCACGGAGCCACGGAGAAAACCAGTAGCAAGTACCCCTACCACCATGAACGGCGGAAACACCCTGTCTCGTAGCGACGGGCGGTTGACCTTGCTTCCAACGATCTCTTGGCTTGTTCTCTGTGACCTCGGTGTGCTCCGTGGTGAGAAATCCGGGCTAGCTTTGCGCTGGCGGGCCTACCAAAAATTGGCTGTGTGGCGGGCCCCCCGATGGCCGCTTTGCCCCCCTAGGGTGAGCCTTCTGGCCCCGCTGGTGTCCAGTTTTTTTCGCTGGTCGAGCGTATGCGAAATTGCCGTCCAGCTTGCTCTAAACCATTAAGCTGCAATCATTTGAATCCAATCAATCGTGCCTTCATAATCGGCTTCTTCGGTAAACTTAGCGGAGCTTGTGTTGCCGAGAAGAGGTTTTCAGCCGATACTTGAAATAGAAGAGGTGCGACTCGGCCTTCGCACGAGTCGCGGTTGGGCGAGCGGCCCGACCGACACGCCACCACCTGGTTCCCGCTCTTTGCCAATCTCTAACTGTGTGCAATCTGGCACGCGTTGGAAATCCATCCCACGTTTGGCCGATTGTGCGTATCGCGGCCAAACTTCTTCTGGCGTTCTAGCAAGTAATCTGCTACAAGTCCGCCCCGAGTCGTGGGGCGTGGCGCGCATGATCGAAGGTCTTGCGGTGTGGCGCGCTGCTCGATTTGGTGATTTTGATTCCGTTCGCCCCTGCGCGAACGGCAACCAGAACGCCGCGCACTCGGTAAGCAATTGGCGCAAGAGTCGTCCCCAACAAAGCGAAGAAAGTAAGGCGACGACGATCGCCCGCCGGAGGAGTTGACACTCGGTTTGCAAGGAAAGGAATTCACTCGTCTTGAGATTGTGAACGAACCACGCTTCCGGCGCGGTCGAAGTCGCTCGAAGGAGAAATGCCATGAGCGACGGACGGGAAATCATCGCCCTTGTTGCCCAACGCCAAGATTGTGATCAGTTCCGCCGAAAGAATTGGGTGGGAACGTTCGCCGAGTATCTAGACATCGTCCGCGAACACCCCGAGGTCACGCGGACCGCCTACCAACGACTCTACGACATGATCTTGTCGTACGGGGTCGAGGTCAGCGAATCGGGCCGCGAGAAACACATTCACTATTCCTTCTTCGACGACCCCGATAACAACGGCCGCGATGCCGTCTTCGGACTCGATGACGCGCTTCACCACTTTGCCAACGCGCTCAAAAGCGCGGCGGCTGGCTACGGCATCGAACGTCGCGTTCTGTTGCTACACGGCCCCGTGGGAAGCAGCAAGAGCACGCTCGCGCGTTTGCTGAAAAAGGGAATCGAGCGTTACTCGGCCACCGATGCCGGTGCCCTATACACGCTGGGCTGGGTCGATGAAGAACGCCCGGATGACCCCGAGGCAATTCACTGGTGTCCGATGAACGAGGAGCCGCTCCACCTCTTTCCGCAACGGTTCCGCGCCGATGTGGAAGCCAACCTCAACGAGGGCCGTGGCGACGACGATCGCCGCATCAAGATCGAAGGCGAACTCGATCCCTACTGCCGGTTCATCTACTACCAGCGACTCAAGAAATACGACGGCGATTGGAGCCGCGTCGCCCAAGATGTTCGCGTCAAACGCGTTCTGCTGAGCGAAAAGGATCGCGTCGGCATCGGCACGTTCCAGCCCAAGGATGAAAAGAACCAAGACGCCACCGAACTAACCGGCGATATCAACTACCGAAAGATCGCCGAGTACGGCAGCGACAGCGACCCCCGCGCGTTCAACTTCGACGGCGAGTTCAATATCTCGAACCGTGGGATTATCGAATTCGTCGAGGTCCTCAAGCTCGATGTCGCCTTCTTGTACGATCTGCTCGGCGCCAGCCAAGAGCATCGCATCAAGCCAAAGAAGTTCGCGCAAACCGATATTGATGAAGTCATCATCGGCCACACGAACGAACCCGAGTACCGCCGTCTGCAGAACAACGAGTTCATGGAAGCCCTGCGAGACCGGACGGTGAAGATCGACATTCCTTACGTCACCAAGCTGGCCGACGAAGTGAAAATCTACGAGAAGGATTACAACCAGCGGACGGTTCGCGGCAAGCACATTGCCCCGCACACGATCGAAATGGCCGCCATGTGGGCCGTTCTCACGCGGCTAGAAGAGCCTAAGCACGCCGGTCTTTCGCGCTTGCAAAAGCTCAAGCTGTACAACGGCAAGACCCTCCCCGGCTTCACCGAGGAGAACATCAACGAGCTGCGCGAGCAGGCCACGCAGGAAGGCATGATCGGCATCTCGCCGCGCTACGTTCAGGACAAGATTTCCAACGCCTTGGTCGCTCACCCCGAATCCAAGAGCATCAACCCCTTCATGGTGCTCAACGAGCTCGAGGCGGGCCTGAAGCACCATAGCCTGATCACGAATGAAGAAATCAAGCAGGAGTTCCGCGACCTGCTCGGCGTCGTCAAGGAGGAATACGAAAACATCGTAAAGAACGAGGTCCAGCGGGCGATCGCCGCCGACGAGGACGCCCTCAAACGCCTGTGCGGCAATTACATCGATAACGTGAAGGCCTACACGCAAAAGGAAAAGGTGAAGAACCGCTTCACCGGAAAGAGCGAAGAGCCCGACGAACGGCTCATGCGCTCCGTCGAGGAAAAGATCGAAATCCCCGACAGCCGCAAGGACGACTTCCGCCGCGAGATCATGAACTATATCGGCGCCCTTTCGATCGACGGAAAGACGTTCGACTACAAAACGAACGAACGCCTGTACAAAGCGCTCGAACTGAAGTTGTTTGAAGACCAGAAGGATTCGATCAAGCTCACCAGCCTCATTTCTAACGTGATCGATGCCGAAACCCAACAGAAAATCGATGTCGTCAAGGGCCGCCTAATCCGCGACTACGGATACGACGAAGAAAGTGCCACCGATGTGCTCAACTACGTCGCAAGCATCTTCGCCCGTGGCGATACGAAGGAGATGAAGTAGCGGGAATGAAAAACAAAGTAAATGAAATTGTCCGCCCGCCCATATTCTGTCCCACCTCTCACTAACGACTAACGACTAACACCCCCCATGCTCACCATCGAACGCGATCTACGACGATTTCGGCAGATTGTACGCGGGCGAATTCGCGACAATCTGCGGAAGTACGTTACGCACGGCGAGATGATCGGCCGCAAGGGCCGCGATCTCGTGAGCATTCCCGTGCCGCAGCTCGATGTGCCCCATTTTCGTTTTGGAGATAACGGTGCCGGCGGCGTGGGGCAGGGCGACGGCGAGGAAGGGCAGCCGATCGGCAAGGGTGGCAATCCGCAGCAGGGGCACGGCCCCGCTGGCAGCGACCCTGGCAGCGGCCACCTGCTCGAAGTCGAACTCTCGCTCGATGAACTCGCCGAAATTCTGGGCGAGGAACTTGAGTTGCCGCGCATCGAGCCGCGTGGCGAGGCGGCCATCGTGCAGCAGAAAGCAAAGTACAACAGCATCCGCCAAACAGGCCCCGAATCGCTCCGCCACTTCAAACGCACTTATCTCCGCGCCTTGCGTCGGCAAATCTCGACCGGCGTCTACGAACCCGACGACCCTCGGGTCGTGCCGATCAAGGCCGACAAACAATACCGTTCCTGGAACACCATCGAACACCCGCAGGTTAACGCCGCTGTCATCTACATGATGGATGTCTCTGGCTCGATGACCGACGAACAAAAGGAAATCGTTCGCACCGAAGCCTTCTGGCTAGATACCTGGCTCGCCAGCCAGTACCAGGGGATCGAAACCCGGTACATCATCCACGATGCGGTGGCCAAGGAAGTCGATGAGCACACGTTCTACCACACACGCGAGAGCGGCGGCACGCGAATCAGCTCCGCCTACAAGGTCGCCGCGCAGCTGATCGAGCAGCAGCTGCCTCCCAGCGAGTGGAACCTCTACTGCTTCCAGTTCTCCGACGGCGACAATTGGGGCGAAGACAACGAAGAAGCCTTTCGCATCTTGGGCGACAAACTCTTGCCTAGCGTCAATTTGTTCTGTTACGGCCAGGTCGAAAGCCCCTACGGCAGTGGCGAGTTTCTTGGCCACCTGCAAAACCACTTCGGCGAGGAGCACGATTCGCTCATCCTCTCCGAAATCGCGGATAAAGAAGCTATCTACGACTCCATCAAACACTTCCTCGGCAAAGGAAGGTGAGTGGATTCACCACATCGACACGACAACCACGACAAAAACCAAAAAAGTATTTAGACAGCATCAACAGGATCGACGTGAAAAAACACATTCAATGCCAGTGAGGGTGATTGCGAGCAATCGGTTTCATGCGAATTTCTCGTGCTTTGTCCAAACTCGAAGAGTTGTCAAACCGCTAGGGTAATCCTGTCAATCCTGTTTAACCTGTCAAAAACGCCTTCGTTGTGTCCGTTGTGTCGTCGTGGTGAAAACTGCCTAGCCGCGTTTCATTAATCCGAACAATACCATGTCCAGCGTCATCACCACCAACTTGCCTCCGCAACTAGCCGCGATTCAGTGCGAAATGGAGGGCTACGCGCGGGGTCATGGGCTGGATTTCTTCCCGACGATTTTCGAATACGTCGACGCGAATCAACTCAACTCCATCGCGGCCAAGGGGGGCTTCCCGGTCCGCTACCCGCATTGGCGTTTCGGCATGGAGTTCGAACGGCTCAGCAGGGGTTATCACTACGGCCTGCAGAAAATCTACGAGATGGTCATCAACAACGACCCATGCTACGCCTACCTGATGACCAACAACTGTGTGACCGACCAAAAGTTGGTGATGGCCCACGTCTACGGCCACTGCGACTTTTTCAAGAACAACTTCTACTTCAGCAAGACGAACCGCAAAATGATGGATGAGATGGCCAACCACGGCACTCGCATCCGTCGTTACATGGAAGAGGTGGGCGTTGAAGAGGTTGAGGAGTTTATCGACGCTTGCTTGAGCCTCGAAGACCAGATCGACGTTCACTCGCCGTTCATTCGCCGGCGCGAGGAACGTAGCCGCTACGACTTCGAGGCCGAGCGAGACAAGACAGAAGCCGAGGGACCGCCACGGTTTCGCGCGAAGAACTACATGGAGTCGTTCGTGAACCCGCCAAATCGTTTGGCCGCCGCTGTCAAGCAGATGGAGGAGAAGCGGCGCGAACCGAAGCCGTTCCCCGAGCGGCCCGAGCGCGACCTTCTTCTTTTTCTGCTCGAGCATGCCCCGCTTAACGCCTGGGAAACCGATGTGCTTTCGATCATTCGCGACGAGGCCTACTACTTCGCCCCGCAAGCGCAAACAAAGATCATGAACGAAGGTTGGGCCAGCTACTGGCACTCGACGATTATGACCCGCCAAGGCCTTTCCGCCGCGGAAGTCGTTTGCTATTGCGATCACCACAGCGGCACGCTCGCCAGTTCGCCCACGCAGCTCAACCCCTACAAGCTCGGCATCGAGTTGTTCCGCGATATCGCGGACCGCTGGAACCGCGGAGCCTTCGGCAAGGAATTCGACGAGTGCGACGACGATCGCCAACGCCGCAACTGGAACACCGGCGCCGGCCTGGGACGGCGGAAAATCTTCGAGGTCCGCAGAATCCACAACGACCTGACCTTCATCGATGAGTTTCTCACCCTCGATTTCGTCCGCGAACAGCGGCTCTTCAAGTTCGGTTTCAACCAAAGCACCGAGTACTATGAAATCGAAAGCCGCGAGTTTCCCAAGGTGAAGCGGCAACTACTGGCCAGCCTGACCAACCTGGGCCGGCCACAAATCGCCGTCCGCGACGCTAACTACCGAAACCGCGGCGAACTCTTTCTCGAACATTCCTACACAGGCGTCGAACTACAACTCGATTACGCCCGCGACACGCTCCAGAATCTTCACAGAATCTGGAACCGACCCGTCCACTTGGAAACCGTTCTCGAAAACCATCTCACCAACCTGTCTTTCGACGGTTCGGAGCATGCCATCGAAAAAGGAGAACCATTCGAACCTGCCGAGGGGGCACCATCATGAACTTGCATACTGCGCTTGATCGTCAACTTGTGAACCTGGAAAGTACTGGCCAAGCGGGCCTCGCAACGGCTCTCGACGGACCGCGAAGGCTCACCTGCGAACTTGCGGACCTCAACGCCCTGGCTGTTTCGCTACATCGGCTGGAACTGGCCACCACCGAACTGGCTACCGCCGATGCGGCCCGACTCGAACGCATCGGCCAATCGCTCGCCGCACGGCTTACCTACCTCATGGAGCCAATCCGTCCGATCGAAATCGACGCGGTGGCTTGCACCGTGCAGCTCCGAAGCAACCCGCCCCAACGCGATGACGATGGCCGCACCTACTACGAACTCCTCGTCCGCCGCGGCGGTTCGATCTCCCTCACTCGATTCCGCAAGCAAAACCAAAACGTCCGTCAACAAGTCACCGCAACCATCACACGCGAAGTGCTGCTTCGCCTGGTAGCCGACTTGGAGAGTGCCCTCGATTGACCGATTTGTCGAAAATTCTGTTTCAGCCGTTGCGTTCTAAGCTCTATCTCAACACTCCCCTCCCTATTAAGGAGGGGTTGGGGGAGGGTTCGCCGATTGTCAGATTCTTGGCCTTCCTCGAACCGCTATCCGCTCCAGAATAGGAATTGAGACAAAGCATAACCTTCTCACACTCTTGCACTAACATCCATGCGGTACCAGTTGAGTTCGCTTCGCATGTTCTTTCGGGCGCTTCAAGCAACGCCTTCCTTCCGTACCTTCCACCGAATCGATCCCGCCCAGCCTAGCCCCCTCTGCCGGTGGGGGGGCCTTCGAACCTGTTCTTCCACGGGCCCGATCGCGGGGCACTGGCACACCCCACCTCGGACGATCGAGTCGCCGCTTCCCGCGGTCCAACTGTGCCGCATGAGCCAACGGGCACGCTGCGAACCTATTGCCCGCCACGACTGCGCGCTAGCGTAACTAAGTCTCAATTTCACGGCGGCTCCGCTCTCTGCGTTTCTGCGATTCAGTCTCAACTTCTCTGTTGTGTGCGACGGATCGTTTCTGCGCGACTATTGATGACTGCGCAGCGAAAGACCGATCGGTCGTCTAATCCCCGATCCAGCGGTGAGGAATAACCTCGAATACCGTCGCGGTTGGCTCCGTAATGAACGATTCGTATGGGTTCATTTGCAGCGCAAACATCGATAGTCGGAATGTTCGCGCGCCGGTCTTCGTGCCAACATGACACACGCGAGGTGTCGAAACAAAAAATCATTACAAAATGCGAAAGACCGCCTTTGCATTCGAGCAAGGAATTCTTACACTACACTCACCGTTCAATTGGAACGGCACTTGGGATGAGCGAGTTGAACGCAAACTTGTCGCGATGCCATGCTTGGCATCGCGGTGGTTCCTCTGGCTCTCCTTGCAAACGTTTCTTCGATCCATGTCGCAGCACTCGGATGTCGCTCGGGCGGAAGCCACGGATCGGCGTCAATTCATGGCGGGTGGGGCATTGGCCACCACCGCAATGGCTGGCGGCCTTGTCGCCGGCTATGGCATGTTTGTCAAGTGTGCGGGGCAGTATCTCTACCCCGCCGGTGAGAACACCGATCTCATGTTCGTCACCGATGTCGCCGGCCTCGCCCCTGGCGAAGCGATGACGTTCCAATCTCCCACCGGCGTCGCCGTGGTAGTCACTCGCCGAAAGCAATCCACAGGCGAAGATCCTACGGCCGACGATTTCATGGCCCTTTCCAGCGTGTGCCCCCACCTGGGCTGCCGCGTGCATTGGGAACCCCAGAACAATCGATTCTACTGCCCATGCCACTTGGGCTCGTTCGACCCCGAAGGCAAGCCAACCGGCGGCCCGCCGTTGGTCGCCAACCAAGCCTTGCCTGTTTACCCTTTGGTGGTCGAGGGAGGTTTGCTCTACATCCGCATGACTGCCCAGCCGCTGGATGGCAAGAGCGGCGATTCGCGCGTGGCCGGCTGCTTGCGATCCCATGCTGAGTCATTAGCCAATAACACTCAGCCACCCACCGCGTCGACCGGCCACGGAGGCAACGTATGACCGCGATTGCCCGCTGGTTCCGAGAACGCGTTCCGATCGACCCCGAAGCGCTCCGCGAGCTGACGAACGAACCCGTCCCCTACCACATGAAGCGGTGGTGGTTCTGCTTGGGCGGTACGCCAGCCTACCTTTTCCTCGTTCAAATTTTCACGGGCATTCTGCTGGCCATCTACTACCAGCCCTCGGCCGCGACGGCCTACGAATCGGTCGAGCACATCACTCGCAGCGTGCCCCTCGGGTGGTACTTTCGAAGCATCCACAAATGGGCCGCCACGCTGATGATCGCCACGATCATCCTGCACCAAATGAGGGTCTACTTCACCGGTGCCTATCGCCAACCCCGCGAGCTTAACTGGGTCATCGGCATGGGGCTGCTGCTGACTTCGCTCGGCATCGGCTTCACCGGGTACAGCCTCGTCTTCGAGCAACTGAGCTACTGGGGCGCCACGGTCGGCGCAAATATTGCCGATCGCGTGCCGGTCCTCGGCAGCTTAGGCAAACAACTGCTTCTCGCCGGCGGCGAGTATAACTCTGATACGCTCCCCCGCTTCTTCATCCTCCACGTGGCCGTGCTCCCCGGCACCGTCATGATGCTGCTCGCGATCCACATCACCCTCATCCGGTTGCATGGCGTTTCCGAACTGGAACCGGCCGCCGACTCCTCGCCCGGCAGCCAACCGAAGCACTTCGATTTCTTCCCCGATCATTTCTATACCGAAATCATCATGGGGCTGGTGCTGATGATCCTCCTCAGCACGTTGGCCACCATGCTGCCCGCCACAATGGGCGACAAGGCCGACCCGCTCACGACACCCGAAGTCATCAAACCCGAATGGTTTTTTTACGTCACCTTCCGTTGGCTTAAGCTGTTCGGCCCAACTTTCGCTATCCTCAGCATGGGTTTTATCGTCTTCACGATGATCCTGTGGCCGTGGATCGATCGGGCCTTGCAACGCATCACTGGCTGGAAGGAGATCAGCGTTTACATTGGCATCGTCGCTACGATCGCGCTCGTTGGCCTCACCATTTGGGAAGGTGCCGTAGCACATTGACCTCGAAAGAAACTCGCCGAGCCGAAACGGCTCGGCTATATATAGCCCGGCCGTCCCGGCCGGCATTTTTCCACGTTATCAAGCCATATTCCCCCGCTGCAAGCGGCATCACTTTCAATCGCAGTACGATCCATGACACTCCATACCAAACAGTGGATTATCTTCGTCCTTGGCCTCGCATTTCTTGGTTCCCTGTTTTTTGTGCAGTGGAAGGAAATTGTTCGCAAGGAAGAGGAGCTTGGCATCCGGCCGCCGCACGTCATCGTGCCGGCCAAATCGCAGGAGTGCTTCCAGTGTCATGCCCAACATACGCCCGGTATTAACGATCATTGGAAGGGCAGCACCCATGCCGCCAAAGGGGTCGGCTGCGTCGATTGCCATCAGGCCAACGAGGAAGATGCCGATGCGTTTTCACACTACGGCCAAGTCATTGCGACGATCGTAACCCCACTCGATTGCAAACGCTGCCACCCCACCGAGTTCGCCGAGTTCACGCACAGCCATCACGCGAAGGCCGGGAACATCCTGGCCTCGCTCGATAACCGCTTGGCCGAAACGGTCGAGGGTTCGCGCGTGCCGTTCGATCCCCACTCGCCGACCCCTGGCATGACGATCGACAAGGTGAATGGCATGGCCAGCGTCAACTCGGGTTGCAAACAATGCCACGGCAGCAAAGTCGCCCTCAAGGCCACCGATGGCGGCGAGATCACCGCCGATGACCTCAAACCCGATGAAAACGGGCGCCCCACCAACCGCGACGCCATCACCCGCGTCATGCGCAACGCAGACAATCAGCCCCTCCTTCACGAAGCCACCTGGCCTAACACGGGCATCGGCCGCCTCAACCTCGATGGCTCGCGAGGCTCCTGCTCGGCCTGCCATTCTCGCCACGATTTCTCACCCCGCCGTGCCCGCCAACCCGAAAACTGCGGCAAGTGCCACCTCGGCCCCGATCATCCTCAGAAGGAAGTTTACGAAGAATCGAAACATGGCGTCGCCTATCGCGATTTGCACATGCACATGAACCTCGATGCCAAGGAGTGGGTGCTCGGCAAGGATTACACCCAGGCCCCCACGTGTGCCACCTGTCACATGTCGGCCAACCTACGCGACCGCAAAGTTACCCACGACCCCGGCGAACGCATCTCCTGGACCAACCGGCCGCCTATCAGCCTTACGATGGATACCGACGCCGATCACAAGGTCATCACCGAAACCGATCCCGCCAAACGCGATTCGCAAATCGCCGATTCCTGGCAGAATAAACGCAACCGCATGAAGAACGTCTGCTCAAACTGCCATACCTCGAACTATGTGAATGCGTTCTACAAACAGTATGATGATTTCGTTGTCAACTACAACGAAAAGTTCGCAAAACCAGGCACGAAACTCATGAAGACGCTGCTCGAAAACAACATGCGAACCGCCGCCGAATTTGATGAAGAAATCGAATGGACCTGGTTCTACCTGTGGCATCATGAAGGCCGCCGCGCCCGCCACGGCGCTTCGATGATGGCCCCCGACTATGCCCATTGGCACGGCATGTATGAGGTGGCGGAGCGATTCTACAAAGAGCTGATTCCACAGGCCCGCGAACTCGCCGAACACGCTGCCCAGCAAGGCAAGCCCGAACAGGCCAAACAGGTCAACGACGTCATCGATTCGATCCTGGCTCGCCCGGAACACGAATGGTACGAGGCCGAAACGAAGAAGAAGGCCACCGCCGCCGCGGAATGACCCCACGGCAAACACTCGTGACACAAACTTCAGTCCGTACAAAGTTCGACCATTGCACTCACTGCCGAACCACGAACAATTACAACCTTCCAAGCGGAAATCCGGTTCACCGCAAGGGTTTTCGTACCGTTCTCGTCTTTCCTGGTTCTGAATCGTGCAATCGTCGCGCTAGGCTCGCACCTCGCGGCGCGATGCCAACGCGCGGCGGTCAGGAGCGGACCACGGGGGCTTCGTAGGTCCGCGAAGCTCGATTTTCCGAAGACTTGCAATCTGCAGGCGAGCCTGCGTTGGTCATCGCGATCTTGTAAAGTTGCTCCCCGTGCGCGGTGGGATAGGAACCGGTGATGCAAGCGCGGCAAAGTTCGTCGGCGGGGCGGTCGATTGCGCGACCAATCGCATTCACCGGAAGATATCGGAGCGAATCGGCGCCCAGGTCACGCGCCATTTCGGCAAACACTTCGTCCTGCGATTTTCCAGGCACCATGAATCGCGAAGCAAATAGCTCTGAGACGGTCGACATATCGATCCCGTAAAAGCAAGGGGCCACGATCGGCGGGCAAGCCACGCGAACGTGAATCTCTCGTGCCCGCCCCACCTTGCGCATCCGCGAAATGAGAACCCGCATCGTGGTCGAGCGGACGATGGAATCCTCCACCAGTAAGACCCGCTTGCCTTCCAGCACCTCGCGTAGCGGCGTGTATTTGGCCGAGGCCTTGTTGGCCCGCGTACCGGTGCCTTCAATGAACGTTCGGCCCGAGTAGCGATTCCGAATCAGTCCTTCCGCGCTGGGGATGCCAAGGTGATAGGCCATCGCATCGGCCGCGCACTTGCTTGTATCGGGCACGGGAACAACGATCGTATCCCCATCCCCGGCGGGAACGTCTTCGAGTCGAGCCAACTCCTCGCCCAACGCCTTACGCGCAAGGTAAACGCTGCGGTCGTCCATCGAACTGGCGACGTTTGCGAAATAAATCCACTCGAAAAAACAGTGCGCCCGCCGCGAGCTTTCGGCAAACTTTTCGATGGTAATCTTGCCGCTGCTCACGGAAATCATGTGCCCCGGCTCGAGCGAATGGATGCTCTCGTTCGAGAATCCCAGGTTCAGCAGGGCCACGCTTTCGCTGGCGGCCGCCAGAAGCGGCCCTTCAATCGCGTAGCACAGCGGGCGGAACCCCCACGGATCGCGGGCGATGACCATCTCCCCCAACGCATTGAGCAACACCAGGCAATACGCACCATCAAACCGCCGCGCCACGTTTCGCATCACCTCGACCAACGCCGGACGACGATCGCCCGAAAGCTCGCGGCTGATCTCGTGCATGATGATTTCCGTATCGGTATCGCGCGAAAGATGGTGCTCATCATCCGCCAAGAGCTTGTCGCGCAGCTCGGCATAATTGGCCAACTGGCCGTTGAACGCGAAGCTGAACCACTTGTGCTTCTGCAAGTGATGCCGCTCGAAGGGCTGGGCATAGTTGAGGTCATCCTGCCCGCACGTGGCATAGCGCACGTGGCCGATGGCCGCCCGGCCCGAGTACCGATCCAGGATGCTCTCGGCCTTGCCGCGATGGCTAAGCCGAAATACTTCCGTCACGCTGCCCAGCCCACGATACGTATCGAGCAGTTGCTCGCGGCCGGGGTCGTAGCTCGTCATGCCCGCGGAAAGTTGCCCACGGTTCTGCACATCGAGCAAGATGCGGGGAATCAGCCGGGCAGCATGCTCGGCCCCTTGCGGCGGGCAAAGCGGACTCGTTTCCGACCCAGGCAAGTGATAAACGGCGGCCAGTCCGCACTCGTGGTGTAATTCGCTCATGGAAAGAATTGAGGGTGCCTCGCAGACCGACCGAAACACACTTCCTGCACGAACCGGCCTGCGCAGATCGCCAAACCCCTCATTCTAAGGCGAAACGCATTTCCACTCAACGGGCCCAGAAAAACGGGGCCGGATGGCTCTGGAGAAAACATAGCCCGGCCCTTTGGACCGGAAAAACCTGTCGCTGCCGTACTAAGCAAGTACGACGAGATTGTCTCGATGAACGACCTCATCGTACCGGCAGTGGCCAAGAATGACCATGATTTGCTCGGTGGGTTGCCCCACAATGCGACGAAGCTCTTCCGAACTATAATTGGAAAGGCCTCGCGCGAACTCCTGGCTCTGTTCATCGCAAAGCGAGACGACGTCGCCCTTCTGAAAATTCCCTTCGACTCGGCGGAGACCTATCGCCAGCAAACTCTTGCCGTGTTGTTCAACCGCCGCTCGGGCTCCGGGGTCGAGAATGAGCCGGCCGTAGGGCTGGGCGGTTAGGCCGATCCAACGTTTACGCGAGGGGACCCCAGGCCCTTGGGCCAGGAAGAGCGTTCCCACTTCTTCGCCGCGAAGAATATCGATGATCACGTTCGGCCTTCGCCCGTTGGCAATGACGACATTCTCTCCCGCCGACACCGCAAGTCTCGCGGATTCAAGCTTGCTGGCCATTCCGCCCCGGCTCAAGTGATTCGGCTCCGACGATACGGGCACCTGTCGCTGAAAATCGCGGATGGCAACATCCAAGTGTTCCACCTCGTGAATGATCGAGGCCCCTGGCTGTGAAGGATGGCGATCGTATAGCCCATCAACATCGGAAAGTAGTACCAGAAGAGGCGCGCGGAGCAGGTTCGTCACCATGGCGGCCAACCGATCGTTATCGCCGACGTATCGCTGCAACTCATCGACTCGGACCGTATCGTTCTCGTTGATAATCGGAAGCGCCCCATACTGAAAAAGGACAAGCAACGTGTTACGGACGTTCAGATAGCGAATGCGATCATTAAGATCATCGGCCGTAAGTAGAATTTGGGCCGCATGACGACCGTGCGGTTGCAAGGCACGATTGTAGGATTCGATCAATCGGCTTTGCCCGACGGCGGCCACCGCTTGCAAATGCGCCAAATCCGTAGGCCTTTCCGCTAGCCCCAATCTCCCCATCCCGGCTCCAACGGCTCCGCTGCTAACCAGAACGACATGCCGTTTCTCTTCCAGCAGTTGAACAAGCTGCTCGGCGATATTGGTGACTCGCTGCTGATCGAGCGTGCCATCCTCGCACGCAAGTACGCGGGTCCCCACCTTCAC
>JADZFK010000159.1 GCA_020849945.1 Pirellulales bacterium
AGTTGGTTCATGGAAGATACGAACACTTTGCTCCGGCCCGTTGAGGCCTGAATACCCAATTTCCTGGCTTGCTTGCTGTTCTTCGTGCTCTTGGTGGTTCATCAACCTAGCGCTGTAGTACTAGGGGGTGGCCATAAGAAGTGGTGAAGTCAAGAATCAACCGGTAATAAAGTGTTCGGAGCCGACTACGGTGGACGTTCAAATCGAGTGCCGCACTCGTTAGCCTTCACAAGATCGCCAGCGGGTTGCGGCGTTCTTCGAGTGTGCCGCGGGTTACGCCGACGCGGTTCGAGGCCTGCAACCGTTGCCAAACCGCCTTGCCGGTTGTGCGCCCGGCGAGCAAATCGTTGTACAGGCCGATGACCTGGCGGGTATCGCGGTCGTTTTCGGCGAGTAGTTCGATCCGGAAGTGGCCGATGCCGTGGACCAACAACGCGAGCACGACCTCGGCCGCGCTTTGCGCGACGGCATTGTACAACGTGTTGCGGCAGCCCACATCGGCTTGCAGCACGTGCTCCATCCCAACCCGATCGCGGAGCTTCACCGCGTGGAGATCGCACGGGCGGCCACAGTTCGTTTGGTTCGTGCCCGGCGAAAGCACCGCGCAGTACACGCAATGCTCCATGTGGAACATCGGCATGTGCTGGTGGATCACCACTTCCAACGCTTGCGGTGGCGTGGCGACAACCAGTTCGAGCAACTGATCGCGATTCAAATCGTAGCACGCGGTCACCCGTTCGGCGCCGAGCGACCGCAAGAGCTCGACCGTCCACGGGTTGGCTGCATTGAGCGAAAAATCGGCAATGCACGCAATCCGCCGCGCGGCACAGAACGCCAACCCTGCCAGGTTGCGCACAAGCAAGCCGTGCGCGCCGTGGTGGGCGATCGCCCGAAACAGGCCTGCCTCGCCAGGCTTTTGGATCCGCGGCGTCGCCAGGTACAGCGCCGCGTTGTGCCGACGGCTTGTCTCGACGGCCTCGCCGTACTGGCGAATATCGCAGAACTCGGCGTACAACGTTCGGCAACCCCATTGCAAGGCCGCTTCGAGCTGAACCATCGTGCGACACAACACATGCATCCGCGGCGGCGCGGCTGTTGTCGGTTCGGCATTCAATTCAGCCAACCGACCGCGAGCCGGCTGCACGGCGTGGTGCGGCAGCGCGCAAGGGTGAACGGGGCGGCAGGGTGCATCGCTCAGCGACTTTGAGCCTATCCCAGAACCGTCGGGGACTGGTTCATGGTGCCGAGTCCGCGTAGCACAATGCGCCTGTCCCCCTTTCTGTGGACGGTTCTGGGGTAGGCTCTCAGCCAACTGCTCGATGAGGCGATGCCGCGCCGCGCCGAGCACACTCAGCGGCGCCATCGGCTCGCCAATCACCTCGGCCTGCACGTCGCGCAGTTCGTACACGGTGCCGCCAAGCCTTCCCAGTTGTTCTTCCAGCACTTGCCGCGTTAGTGGATGTTTGCGCGCAGCTTCGAGCCGTTCGGTCGATTCGACGACACAACGCGCACCGTTCGCGGCGCGAGCGGCAATCCGCAACGGCTCGCCGACGACCGCCCGCACAACCAAATCGAGCGGCACTCGCCGCCGTGGCTTGCCGCCGGCAAAGGTCTTGCGCAATCGCGCGGTAAGTTGCGGGTCGTCGGTTTTCCACAGCGGCTGCCCCGCGTAAAGCCGCGTGAAGTCAATCGAATCGCGGGCGAATGCCAGTTCCAACTCGTTGCCGTGGCGCGGCACGACTTCGTACACACGGCCGCCCTGCTCATCGCCCTCCGCCCGATTGCCCGCAAACACAACGCCGTCGCCCGGCACGATGCTGCCTCGCGCCGCAATCACCACCCGATGGCCGCGGACCTGCTTCACTTCGCCCGCCAGCACACCCCGCTTGGCCGAACTAAGCCCGGGCACAAGCATCTTGTGATCGCACCCGTTGAGCCAACCCGGCGAGAAGCCCCGCGAGAACGACAGTTCCATTTCGGTCACGTCTTTTGCCGAAAACGTGGCGGGCAGCCCCGCGGCTGCCGCATCCAACGCCCGCCGGTAATGATGTGTGATGTTGGCCACGTACTCGGGCGATTTGAGTCGGCCTTCGATCTTGAAACTCGTCACGCCAGCTTCAACCAGCTCGGGCACCAACGCGTACGCAGCCAGGTCTTGCGGGCTGAGCAGGTATTTCACGTCGCCCAGCTCGACAACCTGACCATCGCACACCACCTCGTAAGGCAGGCGGCACGCTTGGGCACAATGCCCGCGATTCGCGCTCCGGCCCCCCAACGATTCGCTCGTGAGGCACTGGCCCGAGTAGGCCACACACAACGCGCCATGCACGAACGCTTCCAACTCGATCGAAGTTTGCCCACGGATCGTGCGAATCTCGGCGATCGAAAGCTCGCGCGGCAACACGACGCGCTCAATTCCCAACACCTCGGCCACGCGAAGGTTTTCGCCGCTCGTGAGGGTCATTTGCGTGGACGCATGGAGGGTCAGTTGCGGGCTTACCGCGCGGATGAGACGTGCCAAACCCAGGTCTTGCACCAGCACGGCATCGACGCGCGCCTCGGTGAGCCGCACCACGTGCCGCTCGATGGCCGCCAGCTCGGAGGGAAACACAAGCGTGTTCAACGCAACGTAACCCCGAACGCCGCGCTCGTGCAGGTACGACATCACCTCGGGCAACGAATCGAGATGCAAGTTCGTCGCCCGCACCCGGGCATTGAAACCACATTCCAGCCCGAAGTAAACGGCATCGGCACCATTCTCCACAGCCGCCGTCACACACAACCGATCGCCCGCGGGCGACAACAGCTCGAGCGCCAAACGACCCGACGAATCAGCCGCTTTCCACGCACCATTCGATGGTTCCTTCGTCGGCGGTTTGCACGGAGCAGTCATGAACGCCTTCGCCGAAATCGCGGCAAGAATAAATGGAGAATCTCCACTTCATTCTACAACACCCCGTGCCCCCGCCGACAGGAGAACGCCAAGACGATCGCAAACGCAAAAAACAAGTGATCCACTTCCGCTGTCTGCCCTCGGTTCCGACCGGATAATTACCAATACCTCAAGGAAGACCGAGGGATGTCACTCGCGTCCGATCGAACAAGCCGCCACAAGCGCGACGGCTGCCGTTTCCACTCGCAAGATTCGATCCCCAAGCGAGACCGTTACCCATCCAGCCGAGTTGGCGATGGCCACTTCGTCGCCGGTCAATCCGCCTTCTGGACCCACGGCCAGCATCACAGGCAGTGCGCTTGAAAGCTCGAAGTTCAACCGTCGCTCTCCGCCCGGGTGTGCCACGAGGCGCAGCCCCTCGCTCGACTGTGCTTGCACACCGCGAACCCAATCGGCCCACGGCCTCGGCGACGCGAGTCGCATCAATCGATTTCGCCCACACTGCTTGGCCGCTTCGATGACGGCTCGCTCCAAACGCTCCACAGCACTGGCGGTTGGCTGGGCCACGCCGCGCTCCGTGATGAGCGGCACCAGCTCGGCCACGCCCAGCTCGGTCAGCTTTTCCACCAGCCATTTTTGCCGATCCCCCTTCGGCAGCGCAACCCCCACAACGATCGAAGTCGACAACTCGCGATCCACAACCCGGCGCTCGAGAATGCGGATGACGGCTTCGCCACGACGAGTCGATTCGACCACCGCCGAATACTCGGCCCCTGTGCCATCGAACAGGCTTAGCATGGTGCCAACCCCCGCTCGCATCACGTTCAACAGGTGATGCGCCTCGGGGCCTTCGAGGGTGACAAGCTCCGAGCTAATGGGCTGCGATGAAAAAAATCGTTCGGACATAACTGCATAAGTGCGGACATGGTTGGGGGGCTATCACTGCTTGCGTTGCTGGCAGTTCAAGTATCGGGGCGCGAAGCGACGACGAAAAGGTAAGCGCCCCGCTCCAAATGCCGAATGCCGACGACCGCGATTTGAGACGAATCAACCGCTGGGATCGAAACGGTCACGCGCAGATTCCAACGAACCGCGGTAGCCTTTTTTCCTTTGGGTACCATGAATCAACAACCTGCTCGATCGATGCCGCTGGAGTACTGGGGGCTCGAACGCTGGCCTTTTCTACAGGTCGCGCCCACCCATCAATTCTACCCGACCGCGGCACACGACGAAGCGTTGGCTCGAATGGAATTCCTCGTCGAAGGACGCCGACGGGTCGGTGTGCTGCTCGGCGATTCTGGGGTTGGCAAGTCACTCATGCTCCGCGTGGCGGCCGCTCGATTGGCTCGCCGTGGTTGTGCCGTTGTTGTCATCGAATCGTTGGGGCTTTCCACTCGCGAAATGTTGTGGCAACTGGCATGTGGCCTGCAAACGGCCCCACGTGACGATGCCGATGTCGCCTGGCTCTGGCGTCGGTTGGCCGACCGCGTGGTCGAAAACCGTTTGCAGCAGCGTGCAACCGTGCTGTTGGTCGATGAGGCCGGACAAGCTGGCCCCGACTTGACCACGCAACTAGCCCGCCTCGCCCGGCTCGATCCCCATCCCGCCGCACAGTGGACCATGATCTTGGCCGCCGAGCCAGCGCAAGCGGCACGCTGGAACTCAACGCTTCAAAACGCCGTTGATTTGCGGATCGAGTTGGGGACATGGTCGCCCGACGATACCGTGGGTTACTTGCAAACGGCGCTAGTCGAATGCGGCCGACTCGAACCCGTCTTCGAGCCCGATGCGCTCGACCGAATCCACGAATGCTCAGGTGGCTTACCTCGCCAAGTGAACCGGCTTGCCGACTACGCCTTGTTGGCCGGCGCGGCCGCCAAGGTCGATTCCATCGATTCTGCGCTGGTCGAGGCCGCTTACGAAGAAATCGCGTGGTCTTCTGCCGTCGGAGTATGCGATTGAGGGCCGCGCCGCCAATGCAAGGTGCGTTCTCGATCTCGGCATGTTCCGGCTGAGTGGTCTTGCCGATCATAGGTTGCTCCGAGGGCTCTGGAAAATGAGCCAACTTGCGCGATGGTTTTGGGATAGGCCCGAAGGCGGGGCGGGAATATTGCGCGTATTGCAACGGGGGCGGAAACGTGGTTTTGGATGCAATAATCGGAGCTATTTGCGATGGGGGCCGGGCGTTTCTGCCGGGAATTGCAGCGTTTTCCGGGGTGGGGGTGTTGCAATAATCGATGATTTTGCTCATGGATGCGAACATTTAACTGTGGGGTGGATGATCGCCGTTGGTTGGGTGCTTCGCCAGGCCCCCGGTCGTTGACCGGGGGCTAAATGGGACG
>JADZFK010000160.1 GCA_020849945.1 Pirellulales bacterium
GCTGCCGTTCACGTCGGAACGCTTTCCCCAACGGGTGGTGACTTGGTGATCGGCTCGCCCTTGGCGAGCACCGGTACCGTGAACCTTTCGGGCGGCACACTCGATGTCGCCCACACCGACGGCACCTACGGCGGCAACATCGCCGCCGGCGGTTCCGCTTCCTCCGCCACCTTCAACTTCACCGGCGGTACGCTCAAGGTCATCACCTGGAATCCTGTCGGCCCATCTGGCGGCAACTTGGGCAACCTCGTCCAAAACGGCGCCGGCAGCTTCCTCGATGTCACTGCCAACAACACCACGTTGGCTCAATCGAGCAAGTATGACCTCGGCGCGGGCTCAGCCGAGGTCGGGGCCGGCTTTGCGCTGACCACCAATGGTGTGCTGAACTCTGCTGGGGCCGGCACCATTACGGTCGGCGCGGGCGGTTTGCTGACGGCCGGTTCCGAATCCATCGCCGTCGATACGCTCAACCTCAACGGCGGCACCGCCACGGCGGGCGGCATCGGGGTCAGCGTCGCCACGGCCCTCACTACCGTTACGGGCGCCGCTGGCGTCGGCACCATTAACGGCGACTTGAGCCTGGGCGACAATAACACGGTCACGCTCGATCTCGGCAACACTGGTTTCGGCCAATCCGACTTGATCAGTGTTTCCGGCAACGTCGCCTTCGACGGAGATCTTCACTTGAACTTGCTGTACTCGCCGGCCGTCAGTGACATGATCGATGTCTTCGATTTCGTGATCGGCTCCGGCACATTCGATGCCATTACGGCCTCGGCGGGAACTTGGAGCATGAACTACGCTACCGGCATTTTGACCTGCACCGCACCTGGCTTTGGTGCCGGGGCCGCAGTGCCAGAACCAGCAACCGTCCTGCTGCTGAGCTTGGCAATGGCCGGCCTGCTTGGCACTCGCCCGGCTCGCCGTCGTTAACCCATTAAGGGCTGCGGCGCGCTGCCAATGAGTGCGCCGCGCTCGAGTCTTCAGTCATCAGCCAACAGCTTTCAGCCCGGTTATTCCAGCTTTGGCTGATGGCTGATGGCTGAGAGTCAACATAATCGTCGGGGACTGGCTCATTTTGCACAGTTTTCGGTGCAAAATGAGCCTGCCTCTTTCTCTGCAGATGGCTACTGCACGAGTTCTTCGACCTCGTTAATGGCGTTGAGATCGAGCTCGCCGCTGTCTTCGAGACGGCGAATGACGTCGACGATTTCCTGCTGTTTGGCCTCGACGACGGAGCGTTTGACCGGCCCGAGGAATTCCATTTCCTCGCGGAGCGTTTCCGCCGCACGCTCGGACATATTTTTGAGGATTTTGTCTTTGAGCGCTTCGCTGCCGCCCTTGAGCGCGGTGGCCCATTGGCTGGTTTCGACGTTCTTGAGGACGGTTTGGATGTCTTTGTCGGCGAACCGCGAAACGTCTTCGAAGACAAACATCAGCCGTCGAATTTCCTCGACGAGTTCCGCATCGTCGCTGGCGAGTCCTTCGAGAATCGCGCGCTCGGTGGCTCGATCGGAGACGTTGAGCATTTCCGCAACGGCCTCGACGCCACCGGCGTTCTCGAAGCTTTGGCTCATGACGCTCGACATGCGTCGCTCGAGGCCACGCTCGACTTCGCGGATGATCTCGGGGTTGGTGCGGCCCATCGTGGCAATCCGCCGCACGACGGCGAGTCGGCGGGCATCGGGCAGGCCGGCCAACACTTCCGCGCCATAGTTCGGGGGCAAGTGGGTAACAATGAGCGCGATGGTTTGCGGATGTTCGTCGATGATGTACGTGAGGAGGTTCTGGCTATCCACATGACGCAAAAAACCGAACGGCACCGATTCGATCGATTGGCGAAGGCTAGCCAGGATCGCGGCCGCATCCTTGCCGAGTGCTTTTTGGATGAGGGTCATGGCCAGTTCAAGGCCGCCCGAGCTGCCGCCCATCGAGGGGTTGCTTTCCGCGAACTCGCGGATCACGCGCTCCTGCTCCTCCGGCGGGAGGAAATGGGTCTTCGCAATCTCGAGCGACACCATCTCCACCTGCCGCGGTTCGAGCTTGCCTAAGATATCGCTGGCCGTATCTTCCGGCAGGCTCATCAGCAAAACGGCGGCACTGCGAATGTCCGACATCGAAAGCTCGGCGGGAAGTGGTTGCTAGCACGAAGGAGCGAGGCTGGTCTGTGCGCACAAGCAGCGCGCAGCCCACCCAGTTCCGTTATCGACACGGCGAACTAGGAGGCTTGAACAGATGTTGCCGATAACGCAGATTGTGCCGCTGGTGCCGCAGGGCACTGCTATCTGTAATCCCTCCACGGCAACTCTCCGAGCCGCGAAGGATCGGCAGAGGGATTGCTAAAGGTCCGGTGATTTCGTGAGTCGTTTTTCCCGGTCCAAAGGGCCGGGCTATCTTTGCTAAAGGGCTTTCTGAAACCGTTTCCAAGGCTCACCCACCTGGCCCTCCTCGAAAGAGAGCGGGGGGGGTGATTGAGTTCCCAAGGTGCTGTTGAATGGCGACCAATATCGTGGACACCGGTGCAGGGTTTTCGCCAGCATTGCTCGGCGCGCTGAACGCACCAACCGTCGCCTCGGTCGGGGCGGCGAGTGGGGTGGCCAGCAGCACGACGGCCGAGGAGCAGCGGCTTGCCGATGCGCATCGCCGCGCGGCAAACTGGCAGCGGTGGGGGTCGTATCTTTCCGAACGGCAATGGGGCACCGTCCGCGAGGACTACTCGGATGGGGGCGATTGCTGGTCGTACTTTCCGCACGACCATGCACGCAGCCGGGCGTACCGCTGGGGCGAAGATGGATTGCTGGGCATCTGCGACCGCGAGTGCCGGCTATGTTTCTCGCTCGCGTTGTGGAATGGGGAAGACGCAATCCTGAAAGAGCGGCTCTTCGGCCTCACCGGCCCCGAGGGGAATCACGGCGAGGACGTGAAGGAATGCTACTACTACCTGGATGCCACGCCGACCCATTCGTACATGAAGTCGCTCTACAAGTATCCGCAGCAGGCGTACCCGTATGAGTGGCTGATCGAAGAGAGCCGGCGTCGTGGCCGGAACGATCCGGAATTCGAACTAGCCGATACCGGTGTATTTTCCGAGAATCGTTATTTCGATGTCGTGGCGGAATACGCGAAAGCATCGCCCAACGATGTGCTGGTACGGATCACCGTGGCGAATCGGGGTCAAGAACCGGCGATGATCCACCTCTTGCCGACACTTTGGTTTCGGAACACATGGTCGTGGGGCGCATCGTATGAAGGGTGCGAGGTGAAGCCGCGGCTAAAGGCCGACGGCCAGGGCGGCGTACTGGCCCGCCATGCCTCGCTAGGCACGTTTCGGATGCTCGCCGAGCAACCGCCAAACGGACGGCGGCCACCGCTCTTGTTCACCGAGAACGAAACAAACTCCGAGCGATTGTTTGAAGTTGCGAATCTGTCGCCGTTCGTAAAGGACGCTTTTCACGAGTACGTGGTTGATGGTCGCGCGGCAGCGGTCAACCCGCGCGGGCAAGGAACGAAAGCAGCGTGGCACTACGTGCTCCGGATTCCGCCCCAGGCGGAAGTCGTCGTTCGGATGCGATTGGTGGCCGAGCAAGAGTCGGCCGGCAAAGGGTTCGGCGAAACGTTCAACTGCGTGTTTGCCGACCGGATTCGCGAGGCCGACGAATTTTACACGGCCAGGAATCCGGGAGTGGAAAAATTGACAGTCGAGGAGCGGCGCGTGGTTCGGCAGGCCAACGCGGGCTTGCTGTTCGGCAAGCAGTTCTACCACTTGGTGGTGAAAAACTGGCTCGAAGGCGATGCCGAGCAGCCGCAGCCGCCATCCAACCGCCGGTGGGGACGGAATCACGAGTGGTCGCACCTGTTCAACCGCGATGTGATCTCGATGCCCGACAAGTGGGAGTATCCGTGGTACGCGGCGTGGGACCTGGCGTTTCACATGCTGCCGATGGCGCGGATCGACGGCGAGTTTGCGAAGCGGCAGTTGCTGCTGCTCTTGCGCGAGTGGTACATGCACCCGAACGGGCAGATACCGGCCTACGAATTTGCACTGGGCGACGTAAACCCGCCCGTCCATGCGTGGGCCTGCTGGCGGGTGTACAAAATGACGGCGGCCCGAGGCGAACGCGATCGCCGCTTCCTGCGCCGCGCGTTCCACAAGCTCCTCATCAACTTCACCTGGTGGGTGAACCGCAAAGACCCAAACGGCCGCAACCTGTTTGCGGGCGGGTTCTTGGGGTTGGATAACATCGGCGTATTCGATCGTTCGCAGCCGCTGCCGAGCGGCGAGCACCTGGAACAGGCCGATGGCACCGCGTGGATGGCCTTCTATTGCGCAACCATGCTCTCGATCGCCCTCGAACTGGCAACCGACGACTCGAGTTACGAAGATATCGCCTCGAAGTTCTTCGAACATTTCGTTTCGATCACCGATGCAATGAACCAACTCGGCGGCACGGGCCTGTGGGACGAGCAAGACGGCTTCTACTACGACGTGCTTAACGCCAAGGGACGAACGGTTCCATTACGCGTGCGGTCGATGGTCGGCATCATACCGCTCTTCGCCGTTGAAGTGCTCGAACAGGATACAATCGATCGCCTGCCCGGGTTCAAGAAACGACTGGAGTGGTTCCTGCGGCATCGGCAAGATCTGGCGCGGCACATCGCGTACTTCGATTCCGACGCGGGCGACGGGCAGGGTCGCTCGCTGGAACACACCCACCGCTTGCTGGCCATCCCTTCACGCCAACGGCTGGCCCGTATGCTACGCTACGTGCTCGACGAATCGGAGTTCCTCGCCCCGTTCGGCGTGCGGTCGCTCTCACGTTACCATCTCGATCACCCGTTCGCCTTGAACCTGGGTGGGGCCGAGCATCGGGTCGATTACGTGCCGGGCGAATCCAACATCGGGCTGTTCGGCGGGAACTCCAATTGGCGCGGGCCAATCTGGTTCCCGGTCAACTTCCTGCTGATTGAATCCCTCGAACGTTATCACCATTTCTACGGCGAAACGTTACGCGTGGAATGCCCAACCGGCTCCGGACGCTGGATGAACTTGAAGCAAGTCGCGGCCGAGCTGGCCTCGCGGTTAACGCGATTGTTTCTGCCCAATGACCACGGCCAGCGCCCCTGCCACGGCGACGATGCCCGCCATGCAACCGATCCGCACTGGCGCGATCTGGTTCTCTTCCACGAATACTTCCACGGCGACGACGGCCGCGGCTTGGGCGCCAGCCATCAAACAGGTTGGACCGCACTGGTGGCCACGCTACTAAACAGCGCGGCCCACGAGCGGTAATTCGAGCAGCCCGGTACGGTCGGGCGTTCGTGGCCGGAAGTTCTTTCTGCAACGCGGGTTGCGCCTGGGTAGGAATTCGGTCTTGGTTCGTGTTACGATAGAGCCACGCCCACGGTGCCCTTGCGTCTCAGGTTGATTCCGTGCAGCCTGTGAAGGGCATCCATTCCAGCCGCATCACCCCGGGAAACTATTTCATGCATCACGAAATGCCGCCGAGTTCGATCCCGCCCATTCGATTCATCGCGTTGACGATTCTGTGGGTTGGCGCTTTGCCGTTCGTGTCGTGGGGCCGCGATGTGCCGGCACCCCCCACGCCCCTTCCCACACAGGTCGATTTGCGACCGCAGCTAGACCAGTGGGGATTGGGTCCACGCAACCAGGGGCCGCGAAATACGTGTTCGGTCTTCGCCACCATGGCGGCGTTCGAGTTCGCGTATTCCAAACACGTCGGGCATGGCGAAAAACTCAGTGCCGAATACCTGAATTGGGCCTGCAATCAGGTAATTCACAACCACTCGGAAGACCGCGGACAGTTCTTTCATCATCTGCTGCAGGGGTTCGCGCGGTTCGGTATCTGCAAAGATGAGCAGATGCCATACACTGATCACTTCGACCCGCAACTCGAACCAAGCAGCGAGGCGCGGGCAACGGCCAAGGACATTCAGGACATGGGATTTCTGGTACACTGGATTCGCCCGATTCAGGCCAAGCATGGGCTTTCCAACAACGAGCTACTCAAAACAAAGCGGGTTCTCGCGAGTGGTTATCCCGTCGCGGCCGGGGCGAGCCATAGCCGTTTGTTCGTTGGCTACCAAGAAGATGCTAATCAGCCAGGCGGCGGCATCTTCTTGACCAAAGATTCGGCCGGTGGCGAGTACCGCACCGTGACTTACGAATTCGTCAAAACCGAAGTCAACGACGTCTTCTGGGTCGAAGAACCGAAACGGTCGGCGGCCGGGAAGTGAGAGTCGATCCGATTTCGCCCTCTCCCATCGGGAGAGGGTCGAGGTGGGGGCGCATTGCCTGTAACCACGGCCTCCTCACACAACCCTCTCAAAGAAAGAGGGTTCCAAACCAGTTTTCAAACACGTTCTAAACATTTTCCATCAGGCGGTTCCATGCACTCTAGGTGGTTTCCAGCGGTCTTGCTGATTGGTTGCAATGTTTGGGTTGGTTGCGGCAGTAAGTCGCCCGCGCCGGCAGGTGGGGCGGGCAAGGGGGCCGTGCCCTCGAACGAGCAACCGAGTTTCGCGTTCATTACCAATTCGGTGGCCGACTTTTGGGAACATGCTCGCGCCGGGGCGAACCGGGCGGGCACCGACTTGGGCGTTAACGTGGATGTCATCATGCCCAGTTCGATGACCGACCAAACGCGAAAGATCGAAGACCTTCTAACCCGCGGAACCGATGGGATCGCCGTAAGCCCGATCGATCCAAACAATCAGGGAGAGATCCTCAACCGGGCCGCCGCTGGCACGAAGTTGATTACCCAAGACTCCGACGCCCCCGAGACAAACCGGCTCGTCTATATCGGCATGGATAATTACGACGCCGGCCTGATGTGTGGCCGCACCCTACGCAAAGCTATGCCCGAGGGCGGTTCCGTGATGATCTTCGTCGGCCGGCTCGATCAAGACAACGCAAAACGGCGCCGGCAAGGGTTCATCGATGGCCTGCTCGAACGCCAACCCGACCCGAACCGCAACGATCCTTCCGGCAACGAGGTGAAAAGCGACGACGGGAAGTTTGTGGTACTGGGCACGCTCACCGACCAATTCGATCGCGCCAAAGCCAAGGCAAACGTCGAAGACACCGTGACCCGCCACCCCGAAATCACCGGCATGGTGGGCCTGTTCGAGTACAATCCCCCGCTCATCCTGGAAGCGCTCGAACGCACCGGCAAACTCGGCAAAGTAAAAGTCATGGGCTTCGACGAAAACAGCTCCACCCTCCAAGGCATCAAGGATGGCACGGTGGTCGCCACCGTCGTGCAGAACCCGTATCAGTACGGTTACAAGTCCATCGAAATGCTCAACCAACTTCATCAGGGAAACCAGGCCCTCATTCCGCCCTCAAAGTTCATCGACATACCAGCACGTGTAATCGACCCGTCCAACGTCGAAGCTTTCGCCAAGGAAACTGCGGAACGATTGGGGAAGAAGTGATCGGGCGGTTGCGGGCCGTTAACGGCCCGCCACCGGCCGGCAGGGCGACAATGCAACTTGCACCTTTGTCTTGGGCAATATGCTATGGCCGCGGTACCGCCCTTGCTCGAAGCACGATGCATCTGCAAGCAATTTGCAGGTGTTCAAGCTCTGAATGACGTTTCACTTGCGGTCCGTCGTGGCGAAGTCGTCGCGGTCGTGGGCGAAAATGGCGCCGGCAAAAGCACGCTGATGCGAATTGTGGCCGGCGTGATCCGCCCCTCGGCCGGCCAGTTGCTCATCGATGGCCAACCGGCCGAATTCACTTCGGTCCGCCAAGCACTCGATCGAGGCATCTCGCTCATTCACCAAGAGCTCAACCTCGCCGATAACCTCAGCGTTGCCGCCAATCTCTTCTTGGGCCGCGAACCACGTTGGTTCGGCCTCATCGACCAGTCCCAGATCAACCGCGAGGCAACCAAATACTTGAACATGGTCGGTTTGGATGTCGCCCCCCATACGCTCGTAAGTACGCTGCCAATCGGCAAGCAGCAACTCGTCGAGATCGCCAAAGCGCTCAGCACCAGTGCCCGGCTGCTCATCATGGATGAGCCTACCTCATCGCTCTCCGAACATGAGGCCGAAAAACTGTTTGCCGTGGTACGCGATCTGCGCTCGCGCGGCGTAAGCGTCTTGTATATCTCCCACCGGTTACACGAAGTAGAGCAATTGGCCGACCGCGTGGTCGTGCTCCGCGACGGAAAGTTCTCGGGCGAGTTAAGCCGTGACGAAAACAATCGCCCCAACATGGTGCGGCTGATGGTGGGCCGCGATGTCTCGCGGTTCTATCATCGCACACCCCGTCCGCCGGGCGAAACTGTCTTGAGCGTCGACCAGCTACGCACCACCACTTTCCCCCACCAAGCCTTGAGTTTCTCGTTGCGAGCGGGAGAAGTGGTGGGATTGGCCGGCCTCGTCGGCGCGGGCCGCTCGGAACTGTTGGCAACCCTGTTCGGCGTAACACCAGCGGTGGGCGGCAAGCTAACGCGCGGTTCGCTCGAACTGCCGCCTCGCTCGCCTCGCGATGCCATCGCCGCCGGAATCATGCTCGTGCCCGAGGACCGTCGCCGCGCCGGACTGGTATTGCCCATGAGCGTCAAAGCCAATCTCTCGCTCGCCAGCCTACGCCGCGACCAACGACGTGGCCTCTTCACCGGCTTTCTGAATCCCGCCGCCGAGGAACAAGTAGCCGCCTCGATGATCGGGCTCATGCGAATCAAAACAGCCAGCGATCGACAGGCCGTTCGGTACCTTTCCGGCGGCAACCAGCAAAAGGTCGTCCTCGGCAAGTGGCTCTGCCTTAGCCCCAAAGTGTTGCTGTTGGATGAACCTACCCGTGGCATCGACGTCGGCGCTAAAGAAGAAATCTATACTCTGATCGATGACCTCGCCGGTCGCGGCGTCGCAATCCTGTTCGCTTCCAGCGAAATGGAGGAAGTGCTCGCGCTTTCCGACCGCGCGCTCGTCATGCACGAAGGACGGTTGGCCGGCGAACTCATACGCGACCAACTCTCCGAGGAAGCCGTCATGCAATTGGCCACCGGCGATATTACCCCCACTCAAAGGATCGGTGCCTGATGAGCGAACATGCATCACAAACGGAAACAAAATCGGTCGCGATTGCCAAACGATTTTCACCGCAAGGGGCCAAAGTGTGGGGAATCCTCGGCCTGCTCCTGGCCGTGTGCTTGTACACGGCCCTCTCAAGCGATCGCTTCCTCCGCGTGCATAATGTCGAAAACCTCGTCCATCGCACGGCGCAAATCGGCATCCTCAGCCTGGGGGCCGCGTTCGTCATCATCACCGGCGGCATCGATCTCTCCATCGGCTCGATGGTTTGCCTCGTCGGCGTCCTGCTGCCGTTCTTGCTAGTAAAATGCGGCTGGACCGCCGCCGCCGGCGTCGGCGCCGTAATGGCCATTTCCGTAGTCATCGGCACACTGCACGGCCTGCTCATCACCAAGATGCGGCTGCAACCCTTCGTCGTTACCCTCTGCGGGTTACTCCTCTATCGCGGCTTGGCCCGCGGCATCACCGGCGATCTCTCCCAAGGTTTCGGCGAACATTTCAAAGGACTGCGAACCATCGCCATCAAACGTCTCCCCATTTTCGGCTCCGAAAACGATATCTTCCACCTGCCTGCCACCACCCTCATCCTCATCATCCTCGCCGTGGCGTCGGCCATCTTGCTGAACAAAACAATCTTCGGCCGGTACCTCCAGGCTCTCGGGAACAACTCCGAAGCGGCCCGTTACAGCGGCATCAACGTCGATCGGATCACCCTCCTCGCCTACGTCATCTGCTCGACCCTCGCCGGTCTCGGCGGTATGCTCTACGTCCTCGATGTCAACGCCGCTCAACCAAGCGACTTCGGCAACTTCTACGAACTCTACGCCATCGCCGCCGCCGTCCTCGGCGGATGCTCCTTACGCGGCGGCGAAGGTAGCATCCTCGGCGTCGTCATCGGCTCGGCCGTCATGGTCGTCCTCAACAATACCATCAACCTCGTACACCCCGCCTACCAAAACATCGAGTTCGCCATCATCGGCGGCGTTATCCTCCTCGGCGTTCTTACCGACGAATTGGCCCGACGAATCGTCAACGCCCGCCGCGAAGCTGCCCGCCACACAGCAAAGTAAAAAACCTCTCCCACGGGAGAAACGAGGATTTCAATGCACGTTCTCAGGCAGCCCCCACCTCTAAACTTGTGTTGAAATGCCATCTCAAGTTAGCGGCGGCCCCCAGGCCGCCTGTCTTCACCGGTAATCCTTGCCACCTGTACCGCCCCCCCACCACGTACCAACAAAATCAAAGCCACCACAACGCAGCCGACAACACGTGCGCCATCCCCCCACCCCTGAATCCCGCATCCTCAATCCTCCTCAAGCCGTGTAGGCCGGATCAAGCGGCGCAGAGAACGAACCACCACCAGTCGACTCAACCGCCACGCTGCTCCGGCAGAACCCACCTACGGGGCGGAATTGCCGGAACGGCGCGGCGGTCGGGCCCTACGATCTTCTCCAGCACGGAAACAGTTCCTGACACCTTTTCCGACTCCCAAACATTCCCCCTCCCTCGCAGGGAGGGGCCAGGGGAGGGTTCGTCCGCTATTCAACTCCCCCTTCCCCACTCCGCCTTCCCCCTTACTTCGTCGCCCCTTCCACAATCGCAATCTCTTCCGCCGTCAGACC